>NZ_JBHWIV010000029.1:9018-92885 GCF_042731675.1 Kitasatospora sp. NPDC059827
ACTCCCCCCCCCCCCCCCAACACTTGCTTCCCGCTGGGCCCGGGGTCGCTTTTTTTTTTAAATCCCACCGCACGCGGGCCCCGTGCGGACACGTCCGCACGGACCCCTCTTTCGTTCGTTTCCGTGTCCGTTTCGGATCGATCTGCATCGATTCGCATCGGCCCGGAGCGATTCTCAGCGATTCGGGACCGCCGAGGGGACCGCGAGCCATGACCGACCAGGACTTCCACCCGGGGCTCACCCCGGGACACCTGGGTGCGCCGGTGCTGGAGCCGGAGGGCCGTCCTCCGGGTGCGCCCCGGCCGCGCTCCGATGCGCCGGATCCGCACCGACGGCGTAACGGACTGGCCTGCGGACTCACCGCCTTCGCCCTGGTCGCCGTCTTCGGCGGGATCGGGCTCACCGGCTACACCTGGTTCCAGCACCAGCGCAAACCCGCGGCGGCCGCCGACTACGCGGGGCAGGGCAACGGCAGCGTCCAGGTCTCGGTGCCGGAGGGCGCGGGCCTGTCCCAGATCGCCTCCGCGCTGGTCCGCAACGGGGTGGTGGCCAGCTCGCTCGCCTTCACCCGGGCGGCGAAGGGCAGCGCGGCCGCCGCCGGGCGGATCCAGCCCGGCACGTACACCTTGAAGCAGAAGATGTCGGCCGCCGCCGCGCTGTCCGTCCTGATCGACCCGGCCAACGCCAACGGCCTGACCATTCCCGAGGGTTGGCGCGGCTACCAGATCTTCGCGGCGATCGACAAGAAGCTCAACCTCCCCGCGGGCACCACCCAGAAGGCCGTCCAGGACCAGGGCGCCGAACTCGGCCTCCCGGACTTCGCCAAGGGCAGCCCCGAGGGCTACCTGTTCCCGGCCACCTACGCCGTCACCGACGGGACCACCGCGCTGGACCTGTTGAAGCAGATGGTCGAGCGGGCGGGCAAGGAGTTCAGCCGGGACGACGCCAACGTCGTCGCGCAGAACCTCGGGCAGAGCCTGTACGGGCTGGTCACCGTCGCCAGCATGGTCCAGGGCGAGGCCGACAACACGGAGGACATGGGCAAGGTGGCCCGGGTCATCTACAACCGGCTGGCCAAGGGGATGCCGCTCCAGCTGGACTCCACCATCAACTACGCCCTCGGCCGCTCGACCCTGAACACCACGGTCACCGACACCAGGCTGGACTCCCCCTACAACACCTACCTGCACCCGGGCCTGCCGCCGTCGCCGATCTCCAACCCGGGCCGGCAGGCGATCATGGCGGCGCTGGACCCGACGCCGGGGGACTGGGTCTACTTCGTGACCGTGAAGCCCGGGGACACCCGCTTCACCGACAGCTTCGAGGTGCAGCAGAAGAACGTCGCCGAGTTCAACGCCGCCCGGGCGGCCAAGCCGAGCGCCCCGGACTCCAGCGCTCCGAACGCCGCCGCCACCCCCTCGACACCGGGCGCCGCCGCACCGTGACGGCCCCGTACGCCGAGCGTGAGGTCGCTCACTGACAGTGCGTCCGCCCGGGCGGGGGTACGGCTGCGGTACGGTAACGTCTCCTCCCAGGCGCTGCGCTAGCACGCCGGTTCGAGAATCAGCCGGGACCGCGTCGTCCCGGACGGCCGGTCCGATCCTCCGGTCGTCACCGTCGGTTAAGGGGATCAATGACCGATCTGGGTGGGGGCTACGGCCCCCAGGGCGAGCCGTGGCACCCCGGTGATCCCGGGTACGGCGGTCAGCAGCCGGTCCCCGGCCAGCAGGACGGCCAGTGGCAGCAGTACCCGCAGCAGGACCAGCACGGCCGGCAGCCGTACGGGGACGCGCAGCAGGGGTACCCGCAGCAGCAGATCCACAACGGCCACCCCGAGCAGATGATGCCGCCCCAGGGGTACCAGCAGCAGGGCATGCCGCAGCAGGGGTACCCGCAGCAGCAGATGCCGCAGCAGGGCTTCGACCAGGGGTACCCGCAGCAGGGCATGGGCCAGCACGACATGGGTCAGCCGGGCATGGGTCAGCAGGGTATGGGTCAGCAGGGGCAGGTCTACCCGCAGCAGATGCAGCCGGGCATGCCTCAGCAGCAGATGCAGCAGGGGATGCCCCAGCAGGGGTACGGGCAGCAGCAGATGCCGGTGCAGCAGCAGGGCATGCCGCAGCAGGTGCAGCAGGGAATGCAGCAGGGGATGCCCCAGCAGCAGGCCGGCATGCAGCAGGCGGGTGTGCAGCAGCCCGCTCCGCAGCAGGCCCGGCCACGGCGCGCCCGCCCGGCCGCGGCGCCCGAGCCCGCCTCCGGTCCCGGCCCGGACGGCATCGACTGGGAGGCCGAGGCCGCCGCGCTGGAGTCCGGCGCCGATCCGGTCGGCGGCGCGCACGAACCCGCGGAGGGGGAGTGGGACGGCCGCGCCGCGGAGGAGCACCACGAGGGCGACCTCTACCTCGACGAGCACGCCGAGGCCGAGGCCGAGCAGAGCGGTTTCCTCGGGGAGCAGGACGACTCCCGCGAGGCGAAGAAGAAGCGCAAGGAGAGCGGCAAGAAGGCGGGGCGTCGCAACGGCGGCGCCTGCCTGGTGGTCGCCGTGGTGCTGCTGGGCCTGCTCGGCGGTGGGGGCTGGTGGGGCTACGGCTTCTACCAGAAGCACTTCGGCCCCCCGCCGGACTTCACCGGCGAGGGCACCGGCTCCGTCCAGATCGAGGTCAAGCAGGGCGCGGTCGGCGGGCAGATCGGCGCCGCCCTCAAGGCCGCCGGTGTGGTCAAGAGCGTCGACGCCTTCACCAAGGCCTGTGACGCCGAGCCCAAGTGCGCCACGATCCAGTACGGCTTCTACACCTTGAAGAAGGAGATGCCGGCCGCGGCCGCGGTCAAGGAACTGCTGGACCAGGCGGGCGGCGCGGCGATCGTGTTCCCGGAGGGCAAGAACTCCTCCGAGATCTACACCATGATCGACACCAAGTTGAAGCTCCAGAAGGGCACCACGGCGGGCGTCGCCAAGGCGCAGGTCAACGACCTCGGGCTGCCGGGGTACGCGAACGGCAACGTCGAGGGCTTCCTCTGGCCGACCCGCTACAACATCGCCGACGGCATGAAGCCCGAGGACCTGCTCAAGCAGATGGTGAAGACCGCCACCGACAAGTACGCCAACCTCGACGGCCAGGCATCCAAGGCGGGCCTCAAGAACGGCTACGAGGTGGTCATCGAGGCGAGCATCCTGCAGCGCGAGGGCAACAACCCGGGCGACTTCGCCAAGATGGCCAGGACCATCCAGAACCGGCTGGCCAGCGACGCCGTGCGCCACACGCTCGGCATGGACACCACGCTGCAGTACTCGCTGGGCCGCAAGGAGCTCACGTCGAAGGACATCAACGACGGGTCCAACAAGTTCAACACCTACATCAACCCGGGCCTGCCGCCGACGCCGATCTCCAACCCCGGTGACGAGGCGCTCAACGCGGTGCTCAACCCGGCGGACGGCAAGTGGCTGTACTTCATCGCGATGTCCCCGACCAACACCCTGTTCGCCGAGACGGACAAGGAGCACGCGGCCAACGTCGAGGCGTACTGCAAGGCGGCGGGCCAGGGCTTCGACAAGGTCGGCCTGCACTGCACCACGAAGTAGGCGGCACCACCAAGTAGCCGTCACCGCACCGTCGTTCACGGAGAGGCAGTGTTGACCAGCAAGCACCGGGCGGCCGTCCTCGGCTCGCCGATCGCCCACTCGCTCTCGCCTGACCTGCACCGGGCCGCCTTCGCGGCGCTCGGGCTGGACGGCTGGCGCTACGACCGCTTCGAGGTCGACGAGGCCGCCCTGCCCGGGTTCCTCGCCGGGCTGGACGAGGCCGAGTGGGCGGGGCTGTCGCTGACCATGCCGTTGAAGCGGGCGATCATCCCGCTGCTGGACGAGGTCAGCGCCACGGCCCGCGCGGTGGACGCGGTGAACACCGTGGTGTTCACCGCCGACGGGCGGCGCACCGGGGACAACACCGACGTCCCCGGCCTGGTCAACGCGCTGCGCGAGCGCGGCATCGCCGAGGTGTCCGCCGCCGCCGTGCTGGGGGCCGGGGCCACCGCCTCCTCGGCGCTGGCCGCGCTGGCCCAGGTCTGCACCGGCGAGGTGACGGTCTACGTGCGCAGCGCCGAGCGGGCCCGGGAGATGGCCGAGCTGGGCGAGCGGCTCGGCGTGGCGGTGCGGACCGAGGACTGGGAGCGCGGCGCGGAGGCGCTGGAGCGGCCGCTGACCGTCTCCACCACCCCGGTCGGGGCGACCGACGGCTTCGCCGCGGGGCTGCCCACGGACCCGGGGGCGCTGTTCGACGTGCTGTACCACCCGTGGCCGACGGCGCTGGCCGCCGCCTGCGCCGCGCGCGGGGCGACCGTCCTCGGCGGACTGGACCTGCTGGTCCACCAGGCGGTGCTGCAGAGCGAGGCCTTCACCGGGCGGGCGCCCGGGCCGCTGGCGGCGATGCGCGGGGCGGGGGAGCGGGCGCTGGCCGGGCGCTGAGCCCCGGGCCGGACGTGCCGCCGCGCGCGGCCGAATCGTTTCGTGGAGTGACCGGTTGCCGTCCGTCACGCGGACTGTGCCCCCAGGGGCTGCCGGGTCGTGAAAGGATTCGGACAGAAGGCACGCTCGGGCGGGCCCCGGCGGTGCCGTGGGCCGGCCCGCTGATGAAGGAGCTCCGTTGGGTACGTTGCGCTGGCTGACGGCGGGGGAGTCGCACGGCCCCGCACTCGTCGCGACGCTGGAAGGCCTGCCCGCCGGTGTACCGGTCACCACCGACGTGGTGGCCGACGCGCTGGCGCGCCGCCGGCTCGGTTACGGCCGCGGGGCGCGGATGAAGTTCGAACAGGACGAGGTGACCTTCCTCGGCGGCGTCCGGCACGGCCTGACCATGGGCAGCCCGGTCGCGATCATGGTCGGCAACACCGAGTGGCCGAAGTGGGAGCAGGTCATGTCGGCCGACCCGGTCGACCCCGAGGTGCTGGCGGGCCTGGCCCGCAACGAGGCGCTGACCCGCCCCCGGCCCGGCCACGCCGACCTGGCCGGCATGCAGAAGTACTCGATCGAGGAGGCCCGGCCGATCCTGGAGCGCGCCAGCGCCCGGGAGACGGCCGCCCGGGTCGCGCTGGGCGCGGTCGCCCGTGCGTACCTGCGCGAGGTGGCCGGGATCGAGATCGTCAGCCACGTGGTCGAGCTGGCCGCCGCCAAGGCGCCGGCCGGTGTGCTGCCGCTGCCCTCGGACGAGGCCCGGCTGGACGCCGACCCGGTGCGCTGCCTGGACGCGGACGCGTCGAAGGCGATGGTCGCCGAGATCGACCAGGCCCACAAGGACGGCGACACCCTCGGCGGCGTGGTCGAGGTGCTCGCGTACGGCGTGCCGGTGGGCCTCGGCTCGCACGTGCACTGGGACCGCCGGCTGGACGCGCGGCTGGCCGCCGCGCTGATGGGCATCCAGGCGATCAAGGGCGTCGAGGTCGGCGACGGCTTCGACCTGGCCCGGGTCCCCGGGTCGCAGGCGCACGACGAGATCGTCCCGACCCCCGAGGGCGTCAAGCGCACCTCCGGCCGCTCCGGCGGCACCGAGGGCGGCCTGTCCACCGGCGAGGTGCTGCGGGTGCGGGCCGCGATGAAGCCGATCGCGACCGTGCCGCGGGCGCTGCAGACCCTGGACGTGCGCACCGGTGAGCCGGCCAAGGCGCACCACCAGCGGTCGGACGTCTGCGCGGTGCCGGCCGCCGGCATCGTCGCCGAGGCGATGGTCGCGCTGGTGCTGGCGGACGCGGTGAACGAGAAGTTCGGCGGCGACAACGTCTCCGAGACCCGCCGCAACGTCCAGGGCTACCTCGACAACCTGATCATCCGATGACGAAGCCCGTCGTGGTGCTGGTCGGCCCGCCCGGCAGTGGCAAGTCCACCGTCGGGCGGGCCCTGGCCGAGCGCCTGGGCGTCGGCTTCCGGGACACCGACGCCGACATCGAGGCACTGGCCGGCAAGCCCATCCCGGAGATCTTCATCGACGAGGGCGAGCCGCACTTCCGCGAGCTGGAGGTCCGCGCCGTGCGCGCTGCCGCCGAGGGACACGACGGGGTGCTGGCGCTCGGCGGCGGCGCGGTGATGGCCGAGGCCACCCGCGCGCTGCTGCGCGAGCTGCCGGTGGCCTTCCTGGAGGTCCCGCTGGGCGACGCGGTCAAGCGGGTCGGCCTGGACGCCCCGCGCCCGCTGCTGGCCGTCAACCCCCGGGCCCGCTGGCGCGAGCTGATGGAGGCCCGTCGCCCCCTCTACCTGGAGGTGGCCACCGCCGTCGTCGACACCGCCGACCGCACCCCCGAGCAGGTCGCGGACGCCGTACTGGAAGCACTGGAGCTGAACACCCCCCATGACTGACACCACCGTCAGGATTCACGTCGGCGGCAGCGCCGGCCACGACCCGTACGACGTGCTGATCGGGCACCAGCTGCTCGGCGAGCTGGCGCCGCTGATCGGGACCCGGGCCAAGCGGGTCGCGATCATCCACCCGGAGGCGCTGGCCGCCACCGCCGACGCCGTCCGCGAGGACCTGGCCGGCGAGGGGTACGAGGCGATCGCGCTCCAGGTGCCCAACGCCGAGGAGGCGAAGAGCGCCGAGGTCGCCGCGTACTGCTGGTCGGTGCTCGGCCAGACCGGCTTCACCCGCAGCGACGTCGTGGTCGGCCTCGGCGGCGGGGCCACCACCGACCTGGCCGGCTTCGTCGCGGCCACCTGGCTGCGCGGGGTGCGCTGGATCTCCATGCCCACCACGCTGCTCGGCATGGTCGACGCGGCCGTCGGCGGCAAGACCGGCATCAACATCGCCGAGGGCAAGAACATGGTCGGCGCCTTCCACCCGCCGGTGGGCGTGCTGGCCGACCTCGGCACCCTGGAGACCGTGCCCAAGCACGACTACGTCTCCGGCCTCGCCGAGGTCATCAAGTGCGGCTTCATCGCCGACCCGGCCATCCTCGACCTGATCGAGGCGGACCCGGAGGGCGCCAGGACGCCGGCCGGCCCGCACACCGTCGAGCTGATCCGCCGGGCCATCCAGGTCAAGGCCGACGTCGTCTCCGGGGACCTCAAGGAGTCCGGCCGGCGCGAGATCCTCAACTACGGCCACACCCTCGGCCACGCCATCGAGCGCAACGAGCGCTACAAGTGGCGGCACGGCGCGGCGATCTCCATCGGCATGGTCTTCGCCGCCGAACTCGGCCGCCTGGCGGGCCGGTTGGACGACGAGACGGCCGACCGCCACCGCACCGTGCTGGCCTCGGTCGGCCTGCCGCTGACGTACCGGGCGGACGCCTGGCCCAAGCTGCTGGACGCGATGAAGATCGACAAGAAGTCGCGCGGCGACCTGATCCGCTTCATCGTCCTGGACGGCCTCGGCAAGACCTCCGTGCTGGAGGGCCCCGACCCGTCGCTGCTGGTCGCCGCGTACGCGGAGGTCTCGGCGTGACCCGGGTGATGGTGCTCAACGGCCCCAACCTGGGCCGGCTGGGCAGCCGGGAGCCGGACGTCTACGGGGCCACCTCGTACGCCGGGCTGGTCGAGCGCTGCACCGCGCTGGGCAAGGAGTTCGGCTTCGAGGTCGAGGTGCACGAGACCAACTCCGAGCAGCAGATGGTGGAGTGGCTGCACGAGGCGGCCGACGGGCAGGTGCCCGTGGTGATCAACCCGGGCGCGTTCACCCACTACTCGTACGCGATGCGGGACGCCGCGGCGCAGCGCACCGCGCCGCTGATCGAGGTGCACATCTCCAACCCGTACGCGCGGGAGACCTTCCGGCACAACTCGGTGATCGCGGCGGTGGCCTCCGGCACCATCGCGGGCTTCGGGATCGGGTCGTACGAGCTGGCGCTGCGGGCGCTGGCGGAGCAGCTCGCCTCGCGCTGAGGAGCGGGGTGGCGGGGTTTCGGGGCGCGGGTTTCGGGTGCCGTCGACGGTCGCTGAACGGCTGTGACGGGAACCGACCGGATTCGACGCGAGTTGACCTTGGGACGGGCGCGAGTTGGCCGACGGTTGACCCAAGTTGACGCCGGTCGACCACGGGTCGACCACGAGCCGACCTGGGCCGAAACCGCCCGTGGCCGGGCGAGCAGGGCGCGTTCGGCGGCCCGGCGGCGGACTGTGCCCGCTGCCGGGCCGCCGTGTAATGTCCCCGCTGAGAGGTGTCGGGAGGTGCCGTGACGCAGTACGCCGGAGGCGGGGAGGTCCCGCCGCGTCCCGCCGCTCCGCCGGTGCCGCCGGTGGGCGGTGCGGGGGTGTCCCCGCCGGTCGTTCCGGCCCCGGTCGCCGCACCCGCCGTCACGCCTCCGCCGCCTCCGTCGCTGCCGGCCGTCGCGGCGTCCGTCACGGCTCCGGCCCCCGTCCCGAACCCCGTGCCGGTGCCGGTGCCGAACCCGGTGGCGGCGCCGAACCCCGTGTCCGTCCCCGCCGCGGCACCGCCGCCCGTGCCCCTCCCGGTCGGCGGCACCGGGCACTTCGTGCTGCCCGCCGGCACGCCCGTCCAGCTCCCCGCCCACCCCTCGCAGCGCCACACGCCCGCCGGCCCCATCGCCGTCCTGCTGATCGGCCCGGCCGGGGCGGGCAAGACCACCGTCGCCCGGTACTGGGCCGAGCGCCGGGGCACCCCGACCGCGCACATCAGCCTGGACGACGTCCGCGAGTGGGTGCAGTCCGGCTTCGCCAACCCGCAGGCCGGCTGGAACAACGCCTCCGAGGCCCAGTACCGGCTGGCCCGCCGGACCTGCGGCTTCGCCTGCCGCAACTACCTGGCCAACGGCATCTCCTGCATCATCGACGACGCCGTCTTCCCGGACCGCCCGGCGATCGGCCTCGGCGGCTGGAAGCGGCACATCGGCCCGGGCATGATCCCGGTGGTGCTGCTGCCCAGCCTGGACTCGGTGCTGCGCCGCAACGCCCGCCGCGGCGGCACCAGGCGGCTCGGCGACGAGGAGGTCGCGCGCATCCACGGGCGGATGGCCGGCTGGTACAACTCCGGACTGCCGATCATCGACAACTCGTACCTGGACGTCGCCGGTACGGCCGCCGAGCTGGACCGGGTCATCCTGGCCCGGCTGATGGGCATGCCGGTCCGCTGACCACGGGGTTCGGGCGCGGCCGGGGGCGGCTGAGATGATGGACGGGTTCTGCCAGAACCACCCGGGGAGCTGACGTCCGTGCCGGAAGGCCACATCATCCACCGCCTCGCCGGCCAGAACCGGAAGGCCTTCGGCGGCCGCCCGGTGCAGGTCTCCAGCCCGCAGGGCCGCTTCGCCGACGAGGCCAAGGCGCTCGACGGGCAGCTGCTCATCGGCGCGGAGGCCACCGGCAAGCACCTCTTCCTCGGCTTCGAGGAGAGCGGCTGGGTGCACATCCACCTCGGGCTCTACGGCGGCTTCACCTTCGGCACCGGCCCGGCGCCCGAGCCGGTCGGACTGATCCGCCTGCGGCTGGCCAACGACGACGGCTACGCCGACCTGCGCGGCCCCAACACCTGCGCGCTGGTCACCGGGGCCGAGAAGGCCGCCGTCGCCGCCCGCCTCGGCCCCGACCCGCTGCGCGCCGACGCCGACCCGGAGGCCGCCTGGCGCCGGATATCGGGCAGCCGCACGACCGTCGCCGCGCTGCTGATGGACCAGAAGGTGCTGGCCGGGGTCGGCAACGTGTACCGCGCCGAGGTGCTGTTCCGCCACCACATCGCCCCGCACCGGGCCGGCCGCGACCTCACCCGCCGCGAGTGGGACGCGATCTGGGCCGACCTGGTCGACCTGATGCACCAGGGCGCCGCCGCCGGCCGGATCGACACCGTGCGCCCCGAACACACCCCCGAGGCGATGGGCCGCCCACCCCGGGTCGACGACCACGGTGGCGAGGTGTACGTCTACCGCCGTGCCGCGATGCCCTGCCTGGTCTGCGGCACGGAGGTGCGGACGGAGGCGCACGCGGCGCGCAACCTGTTCTGGTGCCCGACCTGCCAGGCGGCCTGAGGAGGATTCAGGCGCCCGGCACCGCCCGACGCCGTAGGCTGGGCCCGGGCTGGTCGGAGGGAGCGGACGGGTGGACGGCTACGAGGTGTCCAACAGCTTGTCGGGCACGGTGGTGCACGGCAACGTGGTCCAGGGCGGGAACGTCACGGTCCAGCTGCCCCCGAAGCACCGAGTCCCGTACCAGGTCAGGCCGCCGCGGAAGAGCTTCGTCAACCGGGAGCGCGAACTCGCCGCGCTCACCGCCGCTTCGGGCAAGGCCGAGCGGGGCGGACCGGCCATCGTGGTGTTCACCGGCCTGGGCGGCGTCGGCAAGACCGAGCTGGTGGCCAAGTTCGCGATGGAGCAGGCGGAGCGCTTCCCGGGGGGTGTGCTCTACGCGGATCTCAAGGCCTACCGGCACCGCTCGGCGGTGGATCTGGCCGGGGTGCTGGAGGGCTTCCTCCGCGCTCTCGGGGTCCGCCCGCCGGACGCGGAGGCGGAGCGCTTCGGGGAGTTCCGGACGGTGACCGCCGAGCAGCGCTGCCTGGTCCTCCTGGACAACGCCGAGCACGCCGCCGAGGTGCGCGCCCTGCTGCCCTCCAGCGGGATGGTGGTGGTGGCGAGTCGGCGGCGGCTGGACGCGTTGCGGATGGACGGTGCCGAGGTGCGGCAGCTGGACCGCCTGGGCGCGACGGCCGCGGCCGCTCTGGTGCGGGGCTGGCTGAGCGCCGAGCGCGGCACCGACGACGAGGTGGCGGCGCTGGTGGAGCGTTGCGACGGGCTGCCGATCGCGCTGAACGCGGTCGGCAGCCAGCTGCTGCGCCGGGGCCGGTTGTCGGTGGGTCAGGTGATCGCCGAACTGTCCCACCAGGAGGGCAGGTTGGCGGTGCTGGACAACGACGAGGGGAACCTGCGGGGAACGTACGACCCGGTGTACGAGCGGCTCTCGCCGCAGGGGCGGGCGCTCTACCACCTGATCGGTGTGCACCCGGGCCCGTTCGTGTCGGCCGAACTGGCGGCCGCGGTGGGCATCGAACGGGCGGAGGACGCCCTGGACGAGCTGTGTGCCGTACACCTCCTGGACGTGGTCGTCGACCAGGGGGTGGACGACCGCTTCCAGGTCCACGAGGTGGTGCGCACCCACGCCTACGTCTGCGCCCGTGAACTGCCCGACCGCACCGAGCTGCTGGCGCGGGCGGTGGCGTACTACCGGGGCAGGGCGTCGGTGGCCGACCGGGCGACCGGGCCTCGGCTCCGGTTGCAGGACCCGACCGGCGACGCTCTGCCCGGCTTCCCGTCCGGAGCGGACGCGCTGGAGTGGCTGCACGCGGAACGGGCGAACCTGCGAGCGGTGGTGAAGGCTGCGGCCGACCAGCAGTGGCACGACGAGGCGTGGTGGCTGTGCGAGTCGCTGTGGCCGCTCTACCACGGTCGGAAGCTCTACGAGGACTGGATCGCCACCCACCGGACCGGCATCGAGTCGGCCCGGTGGGCCAACAACCCGGACGCGGTGGTCCGGATGCACAACCAGCTGGCCCGGGCGCATTACGAGCGCCAGGAGTTCCGGCTCGCCGCCGAGCAGCTGGCGCTCGCCACCGAGCAGGTGCCGCTGGTGGCCAACCGCCAGGTGGTGGGCGTGCTGTACGAGACGGACGGCCTGCTGTGCCTGGCCGACGGCCGGCCCGGTGACGCCGTCGAGCGGTTCACGCTGGCGCTGGAGGAGAACCGGGGCGATGCCCACGGCGAGATCGTGCAGAGCTACAACTTGGCGCAGGCCCTGATCGCCGACGGCCGCCCGGAGGAGGCGCTGGCCGTGCTCGCGGAGGCCGGTGCCCGGGCCGTGGACACGGACGACCGGGACATGCTGATGAAGCTGCCGCTGGTCCGCGCCCGGGCCCACCGCGCGCTCGGCCGGCTCGACCTGGCCGTCGCGGACGCGGGCGACTGCGTCCGGCGGGCCGAGGAACGCAAGGCGTACCCGAAGGAGGCCCAGGCGCACACCCTGCTGCTCGCCCTCGCCGAGGAACTGGACGACCCGGAGTTGGCGGCGCGGAGCCGGGCCCGGCTGCGGGAGCTGGCCGGTTAGGCCCTGTCCGGCCGATCTTGCCGGGCCCGCGACGCCGGGCATCCCGCCTGGCCGCACGCCCGAATCGCCCGAGTACACCCAGTACGAGGACGATCCGGGCGCACGCCCAGCCGGGCGCCCACCGCCGCGGGCTGATCCGACAAGATCGACCGGACAGGGCCTAAGGCCCGGGGCCGGTCAGGGCCCGGCGGTGAAGGCGACCCGGGTGCAGTGCCGGCCGGTGCGGACGGTGAGGCCGTGTTCGGGCAGGCCGGCCGGGTCGCCGCCGTCGGAGAGCCAGCAGGCGACGGCGGAGCCGAGCAGCAGGGGGTCGAGGACGGGCTCGGGGCTGCCGAAGTCGCGTGCGGCGTGGGCTTCGAGGAGTCGGCCGCCGGGCAGCCGGAGCAGGTGCCGGGCCGGGCCGAGGGCGGCCACCGCGACGGCGAGGCCGGGCAGTTCGAGGGCGGTGTCGGCGAGCCAGTCGACGGCGGGGCGTTCGGCCCGGGCCTCGGTGCGGGCGAGGACTTCGGCGGTGTACCGCAGGGCGTCGCCCGGGTGGTCGTCGGTGAGGGCGTGGAAGCCGCGCGGGGTGTGGTCGTCGGGGTGGAAGGGGTAGCGCCGCAGGCTGACCTCCGTCCCCTCGCTCTTGCCCTCGACGTCGTACGCGCTCGGCCCTTCGCCGCCTCCGGGCCGGGGCGCGGGCTTGGGGTAGGGCGGCAGGACGGGTTCGCCGGCGGGCTCGTCGAGGCCGTCGAGGAAGGAGTAGAGCAGTGGGCGCAGCAGTCGGGCGGATTCGCCGCGGTGGGCGAGCGAGCGGTCGGTGATGGCGGTCAGGTCGGTGCGGTCGTCCGGGGTCCGGGCCAGGGCGAGTTCGAGTTGGGCGGCGAGGTCGCCGTCGGGGTCGAGGACGGGTGCGGCCTGGCCGAAGGCGTAGCTGGGGGACCGCGGGTCGAGTTCGGCGGCGCCGGTGGCGACGATCATCGTGGGCCGTCGCAGGGCGGCGCCGTAGAAGGAGACCGAGCCGTGGTCGCCGATCATGACGTCGGCGGCGACGAGGGCGGCCTGCCAGCCCTGGTGGGGCGGGACGAGGCGCAGGCCCATCCGCCGGGCGTCGTCGAGCAGGGCCGCCGGGTCGTGCCGGCTCCAGATGTTGGGGTGCAGCACGACGGCCACCGCGTACTCGTCGGCGGGCAGTTGGCGGACCAGCCGCTGCGGCAGGTCGGGGTGACGGCCGAATAACGAGTGCTCGCTCCAGGTGGAGTCGACGACGACGAGTCGGCGGCCGTCGACGGCACCGAGGGCGGCGCGGTAGCCGTCGCGGGAGCGTCGGCTGCGCAGGATCCGGTCGAAGCACGGGTCGCCGACGACCTCGGCGACGTCCAGGGCCTCGGGGCAGGAGGCCCGCAGCCGGTCCAGCTGTTCGGGGTGGGAGAGGCCGAGGACGTCGACGAACACCTCTCCGCGGTGGGTGAGTTCGTTGCGGGAGAGGCCGGCGGAGCTGACCGCGTCGCCGGTGGACTCGGTGACCAGGCGGTTGTAGCCGGCACCGTGCGGGAGGACGACCAGGCGGGCGTCCAGCCGGTGCATGGAGGCGTGGACGGCGCAGGCGACGGCCAGGTCGAAGCGGTGGCGGACGGCGTCCTCCCAGTCCAGCACGGTGTAGCCGGGCAGGCCGTGGAGGTACTCGTCCAGGGCGCGGTCGGCGAAGGCGGAGCCGGGGTTGACGGTGAAGTACCGCTCGATGCCGTCCGGGTCGAGCAGGGTGAGGACGTCCAGGACCCGGGTCGCCGAGGTGAGGGTGCGGGCGACCGCCAGCACGCGGGCCTTGACCGGGCGGGTGTTCCAGCGGTCGGCGGGCCAGACGTGGGGGTGGGACGGCACATCGTGATCGTACTCACCCCGCCGCGCCCCCGGCGTGGTTTGCCGAGTGTCGGTCAGCCCGCCGCCGCGGCGGGCTCCTCGTGGTCGGCGGCGGCGCACTCGTCGAGGAGGGGGCGCAGGGCGTCGTCCACGAGCCGGTAGCGCACCACGCGTCCGTCCTTGTCGCCGGTGACCACGCCCGCCGTGCGGAGCAGTCGCAGGGCCTGGGAGACGGCCGGGTCGCGCATGCCGGTGGCGACCGCCAGGTCGCTGACGGCGAGCGGGCCGGCCCGGTGGAGGGCGAGCAGCAGGGCGAGCCGGCCGGGGTCGGAGAGCAGGGAGAACCGCTCGGCCCAGGTCCGGACGTGGGCGGTGTCCCCGATGGCGGCGATGGCCTCGCAGACCCGGTGTCCGTCGATGGTGCGGTGGCCCGCGCGGTCGGCCGGTACGAGATGCATGCGGACATTCTGGCAGCTCACGACCTGTGATCCTGGACACCTGCACAGGTGCGCAACCTTGCGAGGGTGTGGTCCTGCCCCTACGGTGTTCCCCGCCGTGGTGCTCGGGAAGACCGGTGACGGACCCTCAACGGGTCCCATTCCGGAGCGGCCCTCGCCACTGTGATCGGGGGACAGTCGTCCGGATCCACGTGCCACTGGGTGCTTCGTGCACCTGGGAAGGCGGGTCGGGAAGCCCCGTGAGCCAGGAGACCGGCCACGGCATCTCACGAAGTCATTCCACGAGGTGCTGGAGCGTGATCCGAAGATGACCCTGCCCGAAACCGCCGCGCCCGCCGAGGCGGGCCCCGCCCCCTCCGTACTGCCCACCTTCCGGTGGAAGCGCGAGGACACCCTCCGGACCGCCGGGTTGATGGGGGTGATCCTGGCCATGCACGTGGTGGCCTTCGGGACCCTCGTCTTCCTGGTCGCGCCGCACAACTACGCCGTCGGCACCCAGGTCTTCGGGGTGGGCCTGGGCATCACGGCCTACACCCTCGGCATGCGGCACGCCTTCGACGCCGACCACATCGCGGTGATCGACAACACCACCCGCAAGCTGATGGCGGACGGCAAGCGGCCGGTCTCGGTCGGCTTCTGGTTCGCGCTCGGCCACTCCTCGATGGTGGTCGTCATGGCCGCCCTGGTGGCGGGCGGCGCCCAGCTGGCGAACACGCTGATGGACGACGACTCGGCCACCCACAAGTGGCTCGGGCTGGTCGGCACCACGGCCTCCGGCGCCTTCCTCTACCTGATCGGCGCGCTCAACCTGGCGGCGCTGCTCGGCATCCTCAAGGTGTTCCGCTCGATGCGGGCCGGGCAGTTCGACGAGTCGGAGCTGGAGGCGCACCTCGACTCGCGCGGCTTCATGGCCCGGATCCTGAACCGGGCGACCCGCTCGATCACCCGGCCCGGGCAGATGTTCCCGGTCGGCATGGTGCTGGGCCTGGGCTTCGACACCGCGACCGAGGTCACCCTGATGGTGATGGCCGGTTCGGGCGCGGCGGCCGGGCTGCCCTGGTACGCGATCGTCTGCCTGCCGCTGCTGTTCGCGGCCGGGATGAGCCTGTTCGACACCCTGGACGGGACGTTCATGAACTTCGCGTACCAGTGGGCCTTCTCCAACCCGGTGCGCAAGGTGTACTACAACCTGACCATCACCGGGCTGTCGATCGCGGTGGCCTTCATCATCGGCACCATCGAGCTGGTCGGCGTGCTGCACGAGAAGCTCGACCTGACCGACCCGGTGACCGGGTTCATCGCGGACATCTCGCTGGACAACGTCGGCTACGCGATCGCCGGGCTGTTCGTGGTGGTGTGGGCGATCGCCATCGCGTACTGGAAGCTGGCGGGCGTCGAGAAGCGCTGGACGCCCACGCAGCAGCAGTAGCCGTGGCGGCAGTCCCCACGCGTCGCGAACGGCGCCTCCCCGAGCCGGGGAGGCGCCGTTCGCGTTCCGCCGTCAGTGCCGGTCGCCGTAGCGGCGGCGGAACTGCTCGACCCGGCCGGCGGTGTCGAGCACCCGGGACTGGCCGGTGTAGAAGGGGTGGCTCGCCGAGGAGATCTCGACGTCGATCACCGGGTAGGTGTTGCCGTCCTCCCACTCGACCGTGCGGTCACCGGTGACCGTGGAGCGGGTGAGGAAGGCGAGGCCGCCGACCTTGTCGCGGAAGACGACCGGGCGGTAGGCGGGGTGGATTCCGGGCTTCATGGCGGGGCTCCTCCGAGGGGGTTCGTGCGGTCAGCGCTCTTCGCGGAAGTCGACGTGCCGGCCCGCGACCGGGTCGTACTTGCGCAGGACCATCCGGTCCGGGTCGTTGCGGCGGTTCTTGCGGGTCACGTACGTGTAGCCGGTGCCGGCGGTGGAGCGGAGCTTGATCACGGGGCGCAGTTCGCTGCGGGCCATCGGGCGTCCTCCTGGGGTCTCGGGCCCGTGGACTCTCGGTCGCTCGGGGCCTTCTGGTGCGGGGTTCGCGGGGCTGGATCGGAACCGTACACCGAAATGGATGTCATTTTCATCTGGTGTAACGTGACCTCCGTCCTGCCCATTCCCGGACGCCAGGGAGCACCCATGTCCGCCCACTGCCGGCTCACCGGCCGCCGGCCCGGCTTCGGCAACGCGATCTCGCACTCGCACCGCCGCACCCCGCGCCGCTTCGACCCCAACATCCAGCGCAAGCGCTACTGGCTGCCCAGTGAGGGCCGGTACGTCCGGCTGGTGCTGAGCGCCAAGGGGATCAAGACCGTCGACGCGATCGGCGTCGAGGCCGCCGTCGCCCGCATCCGCGCCCGAGGGGGGAAGGTCTGATGGCCAAGCAGAGCAAGATCGCCAAGAACGAGCAGCGGCGAGTGATCGTCGCCCGCTACGCCGAACGCCGGGCCGAACTCAAGCGGCTCATCGCCCACCCCGGCACCGCCCCGGCCGAGCGCGCCGCCGCCCAGGCCGAACTCGCCCGCCAGCCCCGCGACGCGAGCCCCACCAGGGTCCGCAACCGCGATGCCGTCGACGGCCGGCCGCGCGGCTACCTGCGCGCCTTCGGCCTCTCCCGGGTCAACCTGCGCGTCCACGCCCACGCCGGACACCTGCCGGGCGTGCGCAAGGCGAGCTGGTGAGCGACATGGACGGCACCAGGCTCCCGGTGGTGGTGGTCGCCGGGCTGCACCCGGACGAACGCCGGGCCGCCGTCCAGGAGTTGACGGCCGCCGCAGTGGACGCCGTGGTGCTGCGGCACGACCTGCGGGACGCCGCGCGCGGCCTGGTCCACCGCGAACTGCGGGACGCCGGCGGGGCGTTCGACACCGACTCGGTCCCGCTGGTGAACGACTGCCCGTGCTGCGCCCTGCGCGAGGACCTGTTGCCCCGGCTGCTGGAACTCGCCGACGGCGGCCGGTACGGGCTCGCGGTGGTCGAACTCTGGGGCGGCAGCGACCCGCACCCCGCGGTCGAGGTGCTCGCCGGGGGTGAGGTGGACGGCCGCCCCCTGGCGGAGGCGATCGAACTCGCGGGCGTGGTCACCGCCGTCGACCCGGACCGGCTGATCGGCGAACTCTCCGTGCCCGACGAGCTGGTGGAGCACGGGCAGCACACCGCCGCCCGGGACGAACGCACCCGCGCCGAGGCGCTCGCCCACCAGGTCGAGTACGCCACCACGCTCGCCGTGCCGCGCGCCACCGCGCACGCGCCGGGGCTCGCGCTGCTGCGCCAGCTCCACCCGACCGCCCGGGTGGTCCGGCTCGGCACCGGTGCGCTCGCCCGGGCCGCCCTCGGCGGCTTCGACGTGGCCGCCGCGCGCGACCGCGTCAACCCGGCGGTCGCGCTGCTCCCCCAGGAGAGCGACGAGGCCGGGGTGAGCACCCTGGTCTGGGAGCGCCGCCGGCCGCTGCACCCGGAACGGCTGCACCGGGCCCTCGAACTGCTCGTCCCGGCCGCCCAGCGCAGCCGCGGCCGGTTCTGGCTCGCCAACCGGCCCGACCTGATGCTCGCCTGGGACGCGGCCGGGGCCAACCTCGCGGTCGAGGAGTGCGGGCCCTGGCTGATCGCCCTGCCCGACGCCGCCTGGGACCTCTACCCGCCGGCCCGCCGCGCCGCGGCCGCCCTCGACTGGCACCCCCTGCACGGGGACCGGGTGCAGCAGCTCAGCTTCACCGCGGAGGGGCTGGACGTCGACGGCCTCACCGAACTGCTCGACTCCTGCCTGCTCACCGACGCCGAACTCGCCGCCGGCGAACCCGGCTGGAAGGCCCTTCCGGACGGCTTCCGGGACCTCCTCGACCCCGTCCACCACTGACCGACCCCACCCACCACTGACCGACCCCGTCCACCTCCGCAAGGGAGCACCCGTGCGCAACCGCACCGCCGCACCGAAGGCCCGGCCCAACCCGCTGGTCGCGGCCGGCATCGAGTACGTCGACTACAAGGACACCGACCTGCTGCGCCGTTTCGTCTCCGACCGCGGCAAGATCCGCAGCCGGCGGGTCACCCGGCTCACCGTCCAGCAGCAGCGGGCGGTGGCCCGGGCGGTCAAGAACGCCCGCGAGACGGCCCTCCTCCCGTACGCCTCCGGCACCACCCGATAGCCCGGACCCGACGGCCCGGCACCACCCGTTAGGAGCCCCTGATGGCAGTTCCCAAGCGCAGGACCTCGCGCAGCAACACCCGGCACCGCCGCGCCCAGTGGAAGGCGACCGGCCCGAAGCTCGTCCCGATCACCCTGAACGGCCGGGAGATGCTCGTCCCGCAGAACCTCGTCCCGGCCTACCGCCGGGGCCTGATCGACCCGGAGGGGAGGTGACGGCGGTCAGCGGGGAGTGCGCAGGGGCGCGCGGGGCGCAGTGGGGTGCCGGCGCATCCCTCGGGGGTGCTCGGCGGGCGGTTCGGGCCGGGGGTTCGTAGGCTCGACGCATGGCGGATGCGTACGCGGGGCGGCGGGAGCGGGTGAGGGAGCACTGCAGCGCGGCCGGCGCCGACGCGGCGCTGATCACCCGGGCGGCGAACGTGCGGTACCTGACGGGCTGCGCGCCCTGCGGGGCGACCCTGCTGCTGACCCGGGACCGGGTGCTGCTGACGCTCCCGGACGACCTGCCGCCGGACGACTCGGGGGAGCACCTGATCGCCGCGGACGTCACCCAGGTGCCGGTGGCGGCCGGGGCGGACACCGCCCTGGCGGCCGCCGCCACCGCGGACCGGCTGGGGGTGCGCGACCTGGCCGTCGAGGAGCACGACCTGACCGTCACCCGGCACCGGGCGGTCGCGGGCCTGCTGGAGGGCGGCCGGCTGGCGGACCTCGGCCAGGTGGTGGAGCGGCTGCGGGTGGTCAAGGACGAGCACGAGATCGCGGACCTGCGGATCGCCGCCGAGATCGCCGACCAGGCGCTGGGCGAGCTGCTGGAGTCGATCCTGGTCGGCCGGACCGAGCGGCACCTGGCGATGGAGCTGGAGCGGCGGATGATCGACCACGGAGCCGACCGGGCGGCCTTCCCGGTGTCGGTCGGCACCGGCAGCCACTCCGGCCAGCCCGCCCACCAGCCCACCGACCGCCGGGTGGAGGAGGGCGACTTCCTCACCGTGGTGATGGGCGCCCAGTACCGGGGCTACGGCGTCTCGACCGCCCGGACCTTCGTGATCGGAGCGGCTCCCGCGCCCTGGCAGGTCGAGCTGCACCGGCTGGTCTTCCGCGCCCAGCGGGCAGGTCGGGAGGCGCTCGGCCCGGGGGTTGAGCAGTGCGTGCCCGACCGGGTGGCCCGGCAGGTCCTGGAGGCGGCCGGGCACGCCGAGGCCTCTCCGCACCCGGTCGGCCACGGCATCGGGCTGGAGATCCGGGAGGCGCCGCGCCTCGGTCCGTCGGACATGGGTAAACTGGACAGCCGCGTGCCGGTCACCGTCGGTCCAGGGGTCCACCTCCCGGGCAAGGGCGGGGTCCGGATCGAGGACACGCTCGTGGTGCGCCCCCTCGAGGAGGGCGGGCCCGAGCTGCTCACCATCACCACCAAGGAGCTCCTCGCCCTGTGACGGCGGCCCCCGGGTCGGCGGCAGGACGCGAACCCTTGGTTCCTTGACAGCTATATCCAGGAGTAAGTGCGCCCGTGGCTTCCACGAACGATCTCAAGAACGGCATGGTCCTCAAGCTGGAGGGCGGCAAGCTCTGGTCCGTCGTCGAGTTCCAGCACGTCAAGCCCGGCAAGGGCCCGGCCTTCGTGCGTACGAAGCTCAAGGAGGTCCTGACGGGCAAGGTCGTCGACAAGACCTTCAACGCCGGCACCAAGGTCGAGACCGCCAACGTCGACAAGCGCGGCATGCAGTTCTCGTACAAGGACGGCGAGAACTTCGTGTTCATGGACATGGACACCTACGACCAGCTCGTCATCGAGCCGGCCGTCGTCGGTGACGCCGCGAACTACCTGCTGGAGGGCTTCGAGGCCCTCGTCGCCACCAACGAGGGTGCGGTGCTCTACATCGAGCTCCCGACCTCCGTCGAGCTCGTGATCTCCCACACCGAGCCGGGCGTGCAGGGCGACCGCTCCACCGGTGGCACCAAGCCGGCCACCCTGGAGACCGGTGCCGAGATCCAGGTCCCGCTCTTCGTCGTCACCGGCGAGAAGGTCAAGGTCGACACCCGCGACGGCAGCTACCTCGGCCGGGTGAAGTAAGTCCGTGTCGGCCGCACGTAGCAAGGCCCGTACCCGGGCCTTCCAGATCCTCTTCGAGGCCGACCACCGCGGGGTCGACCCGCAGCAGGTCCTTGCCGACTGGGTGGCGCGCGCCCGCGACCCCAAGCCCGACGAGGGCACCCCGCAGGTGGGCGAGTACACCATGGAGCTGATCGAGGGGTACGTCCAGCACGCGCGTCGCATCGACGACCTGATCGAGCAGTACGCGGTGGGCTGGACCCTCGACCGGATGCCGATCGTGGACCGCAATGTCCTGCGGCTCGGCGCGTACGAGCTGATCTGGGAGGACGGCGTCCCGGACGCGGTCGTCCTGGACGAGTCCGTCGAGATCGCCAAGGAGTTCTCCACGGACGACTCCCCGGCGTTCGTCAACGGCATGCTGGCCCGCTTCCTGGAGCTGAAGCCGAGCATCCGCCGCTGATCGGTGCTGTTCGCAGACGGCCGCAGGCCCCCGGAACTCCGGGGCCTGCGGCCGTTCCGCGTTTCACCCGGTGGGCGTAGGGTGGGTGCTACTCGTCAGTAACTTCGCCGACGGCGCCGTCGGCGACCCGAAGGGCAGGCCACACCCATGAGCACCGCGACCCGCAGCGAGTTCGACCGGGGCATCGCCCTCACCAGACACCCCGAGGAGGCCGGCCGCTACGACGCCGAGCTCGGCGCCGGCTGGCAGATCGGCGGCGGGGTCAACGGCGGGCTGCTGCTCGCGGTGGCCGGACACGCGCTGTCGCTGGAGCACGGGCAGCACCCCGACCCGGTGTCGATCAGCGGTTACTACCTGTCCGCCTCCACCCCCGGCCCGGCCACCGTCCGCACCGAGGTGCTGCGCACCGGTCGCGGGCTGTCCACCGGCACCGCCTCGCTCAGCCAGGACGGCGTCGAACGCCTGCGCGTGGTGGCCAGCCACGGCGACCTCGCCGCCGCCGACGGCGAGGTGCGCACCACCGCGACCCCGCCGCAGCTGCCGCCGCCGGACCAGTGCATCGGCGTCGAGCACGCCCCCAGGCAGCTGATCGAGCAGGCCGCCCTGCTGGAGCGCTTCGACCTGCGGCTCGACCCGGCCACCGTCGGCTGGGCGCTCGGCCAGCCCTCCGGCAACGGCCGGATCCAGGGCTGGTTCCGGCTCGCCGACGGCCGCGACCCCGACCCGCTGCTGCTCCTGCTGGTCGCCGACGCGCTCCCGCCGGTCACCTTCGACCTCGGCCTGCCGGGCTGGGCCCCGACCGTCGAGCTGACCGTCCACCTGAGGGCCAGGCCCGCCCCGGGCTGGCTGCGGGTCGTCCACTCCACCCGCAACGTGGCCGGCGGCTACTTCGAGGAGGACGCCGAGGTCTGGGACGAGGCCGGACGCCTGGTCGCCCAGTCCCGGCAGCTGGCCCGGGTGCCGCGCTGAGGCCGCGACGACCCCTATTACCGGTGGTTACATTTCCGTGACACGCCGTACGTGTGTGGCGCGCGGAACTGGGGAGTAACACGGTCAGCGGCGAGCCCCGCCGCTGACCGTCACCGTACCGTTCGACGGCCCCCAGCAGATGTCAGGAGCCACCGATGACCAGCCGCAAGGGCCGCGCCCGCCGCAACTCCGACTGCACCGCCGGCGGCCTGCGCCCCGCACTGCGGGCGCCGCACCGGCCGCGGCGGGTCGAGGGGGCCGAGCAGGCGTTCGTCCTCGGTGTGCTCACCAATGCCGCGGACTTCGCGCGGGCCCGGGCCTGGGGCGTGTGCGACGCCCCCGACTACGAGCGCTACCTGGCCGACACCGCGGAGCTGCTGGCCGACGCGCTGGAGCGGTTCGAGACCGTCCGGGCCCGGATGTTCCACCCGCAGGACTTCGAGGAGTTCTGCCTGCTGCACGGCCTGGACCCGGCCGAGTCCGCCGCCCGCGACCGCTACCTGGTCAACCCGCCGTTGCAGACCCAGCTGCTGCCCTATCAGGGCGAGGAACTGGCCGGGGACTTCGTGCCGCGACTGGTCCGGGCCCGGGAGAACGGGCTGACGCTCTGCCACGCCGACCTGCTGCTCGACGGCGGGCTGTACGGGGGCGCGGGGGAGACCGACGAGGAGCACGCGCGCTGGGTGCGGGCCGCCTACCAGCGCGGTGGCGAGGTGTTCCGCCGGATGCTGGTGGGCGCGGGCGCCGGGGTGTACGAGCTGCGCCTGCGGGTGGACGCGCCGGGCGGGCGGCTGGCCGCGGCGGCCCGGGTCCTGCAGTGGGAGGACGGCGTGGCGCGGATCAACGACGAGGACCTGGAGCTGGTCTGCGCGGTGCTGTGCGCCGGGCTGGCGTTGGAGCTGCCGGGCGTCGCGGTGCTGCACGGCTCGCAGGGGCCGGCGGCCTCCGGCGGAGCCGCTGATGGATGCTTCCTGCCCGCCGCCTGGGCGTGGTCGAGCAGCGGCCCGGACTGGGCGCCGGCCGCCCGCCCGGTGCGGCTGGACGGCGTGGCGGCGCAGCCGGGCTACAGCCTGGGCACGGTCTGCTGAGCCGGTGACCGCCCGGCACGCCGCGGCGCGGCCCCCGGAAACCGGGGGCCGCGCCGTGACGTTTCTGCAAGCCGTTGCAGGCCGAGGCCCGCTTTCCGGCGGAGCCGGTGCGCGAGCGTCAGCTCGCGTCCTCCTCGCGCACCGCGCGGCGCGCGTCGGGGTTGAGCACGCCCCAGGAGATCAGCTGCTCGGTGAGGATCGACGGCGACTGGTCGTAGATCACGGCCAGCGTGCGCAGGTCGTCCTGGCGGATCGAGAGGACCTTGCCGTTGTAGTCGCCGCGCTGGCTCTGGATGGTCGCCGCGTAGCGCTGTAGCGGACCGGCCTTCTCGGACGGCACCTGGGTCAGTCTCTCCAGGTCGAGGACCAGGCGCGGCGGCGGCTCGGCCGCGCCGCCGGGGGTGCCTCCGGGCAGCAGTTCCTGCACCGGCACGCCGTAGAACTCGGCGAGCTCGGCCAGCCGCTGCACGGTGACCGCACGGTCGCCGCGCTCGTACGAGCCGACGACGACTGCCTTCCAGCGCCCCTGGGACTTCTCCTCGACACCGTGCAGGGAGAGCCCCTGCTGAGTGCGGATCGCTCGGAGCTTGCCTCCGAGCTGCTTCGCGTAGTCGCTGGACATTGATCTCCCCGGACGAGATTGCTTCGCGTTCAGTGGTGGGTCACGGGCGTTGCCGGCGTCGTTACCGGTGGGTTCGACGCCTGTCTCGTAACTCACTGTGAGGTTACGTAGAGTAAGGTAGTTGCGTCAAGCCGAATGGGGCAGTCGTGCGAATGGCCCGCATCATCGGCGCATCCGGTGCGTGAACCCGGAGAAGCGGAATGATGGAGGTCCGTTTGCCGTGCGGCGCGCTGATAGGATGACCCGAAGCCCACGCCCGGTCGGCGGGGGCACAATCCCAGACATCCTTTAAGGCCCGTCCAGTGAGGCGGGGAAGGAGGTCCGCTTCGGCATGACCACACATCAGGAACCCACGCCGCGACCGCCGCACCAGGTGCTGGACGGCACGGACATCGCCCGGGTCGTCACCCGGATAGCGCACGAGATCGTCGAGCGCGCCAAGGGCGCGGAGGACGTCGTGCTGCTCGGCATCCACACCAGGGGCGTCCACCTCGCCCGCCGCCTGCACGGCCGGCTGGCCCAGATCACCGGGCGCGAGATCCCGCTGGGCACCCTGGACATCACCATGTACCGGGACGACCTGCGGTTGAAGCCCGCCCGCGCCCTGGAGCACACCGAGATCCCGCCCGGCGGCATCGACGGCAAGCTGGTCATCCTCGTCGACGACGTGCTGTTCTCCGGCCGCACCATCCGCGCCGCGCTGGACGCGCTGAACGACATCGGCCGCCCGCGCGCCGTGCAGCTCGCCGTCCTGGTCGACCGCGGCCACCGCGAGCTGCCGATCCGGGCCGACTACGTGGGCAAGAACCTCCCCACCTCGCTGCGCGAGGCCGTGCAGGTCCGCCTGGCCGACACCGACGGCGTGGACGCCGTGCTGGTCGGCGACCGCGACCACGCCGCCCGCAGCTCGCAGGCCATGGCCTCCCAGCCCACCGAACCGCACCTCCCGGAGTAGCCGCGTGAAGCGCCACCTCGTCTCCGCCGCCGATCTCAGCCGCGACGACGCGCTGCTGATCCTGGACACCGCCGAGGAGCTCGCCCAGCTCTCCGGCCGGGCCGTCAAGAAGCTGCCCACGCTGCGCGGCCGCACCGTCGTCAACCTCTTCTTCGAGGACTCCACCCGCACCAAGACCTCCTTCGAGGCCGCGGAGAAGCGACTGTCCGCGGACGTCATCAACTTCTCCGCCAAGGGCTCCTCGGTCTCCAAGGGCGAGAGCCTCAAGGACACCGCGCTCACCCTCCAGGCGATGGGGGCCGACGCGGTCGTCATCCGCCACCACGCCTCGGGCGCGCCGGCCCGGCTGGCCCAGTCCGACTGGCTGCACGGCAGCGTGATCAACGCCGGTGACGGCACCCACGAGCACCCCACCCAGGCCCTGCTCGACGCCTTCACCATGCGCCGCCACCTCAACGCCGGCCTCGGCAACGACCTGGCCGGGCGCCGGGTCACCATCGTCGGCGACATCCTGCACAGCCGGGTCGCCCGCTCCAACGTGCACCTGCTGACCACCCTCGGTGCCCAGGTGACCTTTGTCGCCCCGCCGACCCTGCTGCCGATCGGCATCGAGAACTGGCCCTGCGAGGTCAGCTACGACCTCGACAGCGTGCTGCCCAAGACCGACGCGTTGATGATGCTGCGGGTGCAGCGCGAGCGGATGAACGCCGCGTTCTTCCCGACCGAGCGCGAGTACAGCCGCCGCTACGGCATGAACGGCCTCCGGATGGCCCAGCTGCCCGGGCACGCCATCGTGATGCACCCCGGCCCGATGGTCCGCGGCATGGAGATCACCGCCGAGGTCGCCGACTCGCCGCGCTGCACCGTGGTCGAGCAGGTCGCCAACGGCGTCTCCGTCCGGATGGCCGTCCTGTACCTGCTGCTCGGCGGGGCCACCCTCGCAGACACCGCCGCCGCCCCCCGCACCGACTCCGTGGAGACCGCCCAGTGACCAGCTACCTGATCCGCAACGCCAAGATCCTGGGCGGCGCCCCGCAGGACCTCCACCTCGCCGACGGCGTCATCCAGGAGATCGGCACCGGCCTCGCGGTCGAGGCGGACATCGAGATCGACGCCACCGGCATGATCGTCCTGCCCGGCCTGGTCGACCTGCACACCCACCTGCGCGAGCCCGGCCGCGAGGACGCCGAGACGGTGCTCACCGGCACCCAGGCCGCCGCGATGGGCGGCTTCACCGCCGTGCACGCGATGGCCAACACCACCCCGGTGGCCGACACCGCGGGCGTGGTCGAGCAGGTCTGGCGGCTCGGCCAGGAGGCCGGCTACTGCGACGTGCAGCCGGTCGGCGCCGTCACCGTCGGCCTGGGGGGCAAGAAGCTCGCCGAGCTCGGCGCGATGCACGAGTCCGCGGCCGGCGTCCGGGTCTTCTCCGACGACGGCAAGTGCGTGGACGACGCGGTGCTGATGCGCCGCGCCCTGGAGTACGTCAAGGCCTTCGACGGCGTCGTCGCCCAGCACGCCCAGGAGCCGCGGCTGACCGAGGGCGCCCAGATGAACGAGGGCCAGGTCTCCGGCGAGCTCGGGCTCGGCGGCTGGCCGGCCGTCGCCGAGGAGTCGATCATCGCCCGCGACGTGTTGCTCGCCGCGCACGTCGGCTCCCGGCTGCACGTCTGCCACCTCTCCACGGCCGGCTCGGTCGAGATCGTCCGCTGGGCCAAGTCCAAGGGCTGGGACGTCACCGCCGAGGTGACCCCGCACCACCTGCTGCTCACCGACGAGCTGGTCCGCTCCTACGACCCGGTGTACAAGGTGAACCCGCCGCTGCGCACCGCCGAGGACGTCCAGGCGCTGCGCAAGGCGCTGGCCGACGGCACCATCGACGCCGTCGCCACCGACCACGCGCCGCACCCGGCCGAGGACAAGGACTGCGAGTGGGCCGTGGCCGCGATGGGCATGGTCGGCCTGGAGACCGCGCTGTCGGTCGTCCAGCAGACCATGGTCGACACCGGCCTGCTGAACTGGGAGGGCGTCGCCGACCGGATGTCGCACCGCCCGGCCCGGATCGGCCGTCTCACCGGGCACGGCCGGCCGATCTCGGTGGGTGAGCCCGCCAACCTGGTGCTCTTCGATCCCGCGTACCGTGGGGCCGTGAACCCCGAGAGCTTCGCCACCCGCAGCCGCAACACCCCCTACAAGGGCATGGACCTGCCCGGACGGGTGCACGCCACCTTCCTGCGCGGCCGCGCCACCGTGCTGGCCGGCGAGCTGGCCGAGCAGGGCGGCCTGGCGTGACCGGCTACGCGTCGCTGGCCAGGGAGCAGGCGAGGGTCACCGACTGGCCGGACTACATCGGCTGGGCGGTCGGACTGATGCTCGTCATCGGCCTGATCTACTGGCTGATGCGCCAGGGCTGGAACTGGCGCCGGACCCTGCAGTCCGGGATCCCGCCGCTGCCCGCCGTGCCGGCCCGCGCCGGACGCACCATCCTGGAGACCAGCGGCCGGTACCACGGCAGCACCACCGCCGGGAACTGGCTCGACCGGGTCGTCGCGCACGGCCTGGGCACCCGCAGCCGGGCCGACCTCACCCTCGGCACGGACGGCCTGCTGGTGCAGCGCCCCGGCGACGTCGACTTCTGGATCCCGGCCGAGCACCTCACCGGTGCCCGGACGGACTCCGGGATCGCCGGGAAGGTCGTCCCCTCCGGATTGCTGGTCGTCACCTGGGCCCACGAGGGCACCGAGCTGGACTCCGGCTTCCGGGCCGACCACCCCGACGAGCACGCCGCCTGGGTCGAGGCGATCAACGAGCTCGCAACACGTACCACGAAGACGAAGAAGACGGAAGAGGCCGCGCAATGACCGCACCTGCCCCCACCACGCAGCGCCAACGGCGGGAGCGCGCGTCCTTGGATCGACCTGCGGCCGTGCTCGTCCTGGAGGACGGCCGGACCTTCCGCGGCCAGGCCTACGGCGCGACCGGCGAGACCTTCGGCGAGGCGGTCTTCAACACCGGCATGTCCGGTTACCAGGAGACCCTCACCGACCCGTCGTACCACCGCCAGGTGGTCGTGATGACCGCGCCGCAGATCGGCAACACCGGCTGGAACGACGAGGACGACGAGTCCAAGCAGATCTGGGTCGCCGGCTACGTCGTGCGCGACCCCGCCCGGGTGGCCTCCAACTGGCGCTCCCGCCGCTCGCTGGACGAGGAGCTGACCCGCCAGGGCGTCGTCGGCATCAGCGGCATCGACACCCGCGCGCTGACCCGCCACCTGCGCGAGCGCGGCGCGATGCGCTGCGGGATCTTCTCCGGCGAGGCGCTGGCCGACCCGGCCGCCCTGCTCGCCCGGGTGCAGGAGTCGCCCGAGATGAAGGGCGCCGACCTGTGCGCCGAGGTCGCCACCACCGAGCCGTACATCGTGCCCGCCGTCGGTGAGAAGAAGTTCACCGTCGCCGCGCTGGACCTCGGCATCAAGGCGATGACCCCGCAGCGGATGGCCGAGCGCGGCATCGAGGTGCACGTGCTGCCCGCCAACTCCACCCTGGAGGACGTCTACGCCGTCAACCCGGACGGCGTCTTCTTCTCCAACGGCCCGGGCGACCCGGCCACCGCCGACCACCAGGTCGCCGTCGCGCAGGGCGTGCTGGAGCGGGCGACCCCGTTCTTCGGGATCTGCTTCGGCAACCAGATCCTCGGCCGCGCCCTCGGTTTCGGCACCTACAAGCTCAAGTACGGCCACCGCGGCATCAACCAGCCGGTGCAGGACCGCACCACCGGCAAGGTCGAGGTGACCGCCCACAACCACGGCTTCGCCGTGAACGCGCCGCTGGACAAGGTGAGCGACACCCCCTACGGGCGGGTCGAGGTCTCCCACGTCTGCCTCAACGACGACGTGGTCGAGGGCCTCCAGGCACTCGACGTCCCCGCCTTCAGCGTGCAGTACCACCCCGAAGCGGCCGCCGGCCCGCACGACGCCGCCTACCTGTTCGACCGCTTCGTGAAGCTCATGGAGGGCCAGCGTGCCTAAGCGCACTGACATCAAGTCCGTCCTGGTGATCGGCTCCGGCCCGATCGTCATCGGCCAGGCCGCCGAGTTCGACTACTCGGGCACCCAGGCCTGCCGCGTCCTCAAGGCCGAGGGCCTGCGGGTCGTGCTGGTCAACTCCAACCCGGCCACGATCATGACCGACCCGGAGATCGCCGACGCCACCTACGTCGAGCCGATCACCCCGGACTTCGTCGAGAAGATCATCGCCAAGGAGCGCCCCGACGCGCTGCTGCCGACCCTGGGCGGCCAGACCGCGCTCAACACCGCGATCTCGCTGCACAGCGCCGGCACGCTGGAGAAGTACGGCGTCGAGCTGATCGGCGCCGACGTCGTGGCGATCAACAAGGGCGAGGACCGCGAGCTGTTCAAGGGCGTCGTCGAGGCCGTGAAGGCCAAGATCGGCCACGGCGAGTCCGCCCGCTCGGTCATCTGCCACACCATGGACGAGGTGCTGGCCGGCGTCGACACGCTCGGCGGCTACCCGGTCGTGGTGCGCCCCTCCTTCACCATGGGCGGCGCCGGCTCCGGCTTCGCCCACCACGAGGAGGACCTGCGCCGGATCGCCGGCCAGGGCCTGGCCCTCTCGCCGACCACCGAGGTGCTCCTGGAGGAGTCCATCCTCGGCTGGAAGGAGTACGAGCTGGAGCTGATGCGCGACAAGAACGACAACGTCGTGGTCGTCTGCTCCATCGAGAACTTCGACCCGATGGGCGTGCACACCGGTGACTCGATCACCGTCGCCCCGGCGATGACCCTCACCGACCGCGAGTACCAGATCCTGCGCGACATCGGCATCGCCGTGATCCGCGAGGTCGGCGTCGACACCGGCGGCTGCAACATCCAGTTCGCCGTCAACCCCGACGACGGCCGGGTCATCGTCATCGAGATGAACCCGCGCGTCTCCCGCTCCTCGGCGCTCGCCTCCAAGGCCACCGGCTTCCCGATCGCCAAGATCGCCGCCAAGCTGGCCGTCGGCTACACCCTGGACGAGATCCCCAACGACATCACCGAGCAGACCCCGGCCTCCTTCGAGCCGACCCTCGACTACGTCGTGGTGAAGGTCCCGCGGTTCGCGTTCGAGAAGTTCCCGAGCGCCGACGCCACGCTGACCACCACCATGAAGTCGGTCGGCGAGGCGATGGCCATGGGCCGCAACTTCCCCGAGGCGCTGCAGAAGGCGCTGCGCTCGCTGGAGAAGAAGGGCTCCCAGTTCACCTGGACGAGCCCGCTCGGCGACAAGACCGAGCTGCTGGTCAAGGCCACCGTGCCGACCGACGGCCGGATCAACACCGTGATGGACGCCATCCGGGCCGGCGCCACCCCGGAGGAGGTCTTCGAGTACACGAAGATCGACCCGTGGTTCGTCGACCAGCTCTTCCTGCTGGACGAGATCGCCGGCGAGCTGGCCGAGGCCGAGGAGCTCACCCCCGAGCTGCTGCGCCACGCCAAGCGGCACGGCTTCTCCGACCAGCAGATCGGCGAGATCCGCGGCCTGCGCCCGGACGTCGTCCGCGAGGTGCGCCACGCGCTCGGCATCCGCCCGGTGTTCAAGACCGTCGACACCTGCGCCGCCGAGTTCGCCGCCAAGACCCCGTACTTCTACTCGTCCTACGACGAGGAGAGCGAGGTCGCCCCGCGCACCAAGCCGGCCGTGATCATCCTCGGCTCGGGCCCCAACCGCATCGGCCAGGGCATCGAGTTCGACTACTCCTGCGTGCACGCCTCCTTCGCGCTGGCCGAGGCCGGGTACGAGACCGTCATGGTCAACTGCAACCCGGAGACCGTCTCCACCGACTACGACACCTCCGACCGGCTCTACTTCGAGCCGCTCACCCTGGAGGACGTGCTGGAGATCGTCCACGCCGAGCAGCAGGCCGGTCCGCTGGCCGGCGTGATCGTCCAGCTCGGCGGCCAGACCCCGCTCGGCCTGGCCCAGGCGCTCAAGGACAACGGCGTGCCGATCGTCGGCACCCAGCCCGAGGCGATCGACCTCGCCGAGGAGCGCGGCGCCTTCGGCCGCGTGCTGCGCGACGCCGGACTGCCCGCCCCCAAGCACGGCACCGCCTTCTCCTTCGCGGAGGCCAAGGCGATCGCCGACGAGATCGGCTACCCCGTCCTGGCCCGCCCGTCCTACGTGCTCGGCGGCCGCGGCATGGAGATCGTCTACGACGAGGCCTCGCTCGCCTCCTACCTGGAGCGGCACGCCGGTCTGATCTCCGAGCACCCGGTGCTGATCGACCGCTTCCTGGACGACGCGGTGGAGATCGACGTCGACGCGCTCTACGACGGCACCGAGCTCTACCTCGGCGGCGTCATGGAGCACATCGAGGAGGCCGGCATCCACTCCGGCGACTCCGCCTGCGCGCTGCCCCCGATCACCCTCGGCGGCTACGACATCAAGCGCCTGCGCACCTCCACCGAGGCCATCGCGCGCGGTGTCGGCGTCCGCGGCCTGATCAACATCCAGTTCGCGCTGGCCGGGGACATCCTCTACGTGCTGGAGGCCAACCCGCGCGCCTCCCGCACCGTCCCCTTCACCTCCAAGGCGACCGCGGTGCCGCTGGCCAAGGCCGCCGCCCGGGTCTCGCTCGGCGCCACCATCGCCGAGCTGCGCGCCGAGGGCCTGCTCCCCGCCGAGGGCGACGGCGGCACCCTGCCGGCCGACGCGCCGATCGCGGTCAAGGAGGCCGTGATGCCGTGGAGCCGCTTCCGCGACATCCACGGCCGCGGCGTGGACACCGTGCTCGGCCCGGAGATGCGCTCGACCGGTGAGGTCATGGGCATCGACAAGGTCTTCGGCACCGCCTACGCCAAGGCCCAGGCCGGCGCCTACGGCGCGCTGCCGACCAAGGGCAAGGTCTTCGTCTCGGTCGCCAACCGGGACAAGCGCAACCTGGTCTTCCCGGCCCGGGCGCTGGTCGGCCTCGGCTTCGAGGTGCTCGCCACCGCCGGCACCGCCGAGGTGCTCCAGCGCGGCGGCATCCCGTCCACGCTGGTGCGCAAGCACAGCGAGGGCGAGGGCCCGAACGGTGAGAAGACCATCGTCCAGCTGATCCACGACGGCGAGGTCGACCTGATCATCAACACGCCGTACGGCACCGGCGGGCGCCTGGACGGCTACGAGATCCGCACCGCGGCGGTCTCCCGCGGGGTGCCCTGCCTGACCACCGTCCAGGCGATGGGCGCGGCCGTCCAGGGCATGGACGCGCTGCTGCGCGACGAGGTCGGAGTGATGTCGCTCCAGGAGCACGCCGAGCTGATCAACGCCGACCGCAAGTAGCACCACCGCAGTGGGGGGGCACCGGAGCCGGATTGGTGCCCCCCACTCGTATGCCCTGATCCCGCTGCTGCCTTCGGAGTTGATCCCGCTTTGTACAAGTTCCTGTTCGACCTCGTCTTCAAGAGGATGGACCCCGAGAAGGCCCACCACCTGGCCTTCTTCTGGATCCGCCTCGCCTCCTCGGTGCCCGGCCTGCGCACCCTGGTGCGGCTGGTGCTCGCTCCGCGCGACCGGGCGCTGCGCACCCGGGCCCTCGGCCTCGACCTGCCCGGCCCGTTCGGGCTCGCGGCCGGCTTCGACAAGAACGGCGTCGGCATCGACGGCCTGGCCATGCTCGGCTTCGACTACGTCGAGATCGGTACCATCACCGGGGAGGCCCAGCCCGGCAACCCGGCGCCCCGGCTGTTCCGCCTGGTCGAGGACCGCGCGCTGATCAACCGGATGGGCTTCAACAACCAGGGCTCGGCCCGGGTCGCCGCCCGGCTGGCGGCCCGCCCGCACACCAGCTCCACCCCGGTGATCGGCGTCAACATCGGCAAGACCAAGGTGGTCGAGGAGGCCGACGCCGTCGCCGACTACGTCAAGTCGACCGAGCGGCTGGCCAAGTACGCCGACTACCTGGTGGTCAATGTCAGCTCCCCGAACACCCCCGGGCTGCGCAACCTCCAGGCCGTCGACCACCTGCGCCCGCTGCTCGCCGCCGTGCGCGAGGCCGCCGACCGCGCCACCGCGCACCACGTGCCGCTGCTGGTCAAGATCGCCCCGGACCTGGCCGACGAGGACGTCGACGCCGTCGCCGACCTCGCCCTGGAGCTGGGCCTGGACGGCATCATCGCCACCAACACCACGATCGGCCGCGGCGGCCTGCTCGCCGACCCGCAGCGGGTCGAGGAGATCGGCATGGGCGGCCTGTCCGGCGCCCCGCTCAAGGCCCGCGCCCTGGAGGTCCTCCAGCGGCTGCGCGCCCGCACCGGCGGCCGGCTGACCCTGGTCTCGGTCGGCGGCGTGGAGACCGCCGAGGACGCCTGGCAGCGGATCATCCACGGCGCCGACCTGGTGCAGGGCTACAGCGCCTTCATCTACGAGGGTCCGTTCTGGTGCCGCCGGATCCACAAGGGCCTCTCCGCCCGGATCCGGGCCGCGGGCTTCCGCGACCTCGCCGCGGCCGTCGGCAGCGCCGTCCGCGGCGCCTGAACCCCCTGACCGGTCTCGCAGCAGGCCGTACCACCCCTGGAAAGGACGACATGACCCTCGCCCCGTTCGGCGCCCGGCTGCGCCAGGCCCTCGACACCCGCGGCCAGCTCTGCGTCGGAATCGACCCGCACGCCTCCCTGCTCTCCGCCTGGGGGCTCGGCGACGACCTCGCGGGGCTGGAGACGTTCAGCCGCACCGTGGTGGAGGCCCTGGCCGACCGGGTCGCGGTGCTCAAGCCGCAGGCCGCCTTCTTCGAGCGCTTCGGCAGCAAGGGCGTCGCGGTGCTGGAGAAGGCCGTCGAGGAGGCCCGGGCGGCCGGCGCACTGGTGCTGATGGACGCCAAGCGCGGCGACATCGGCTCCACCATGGCCGCCTACGCGGAGGCCTTCCTGTCGCCGAGCAGCCCGCTGTTCTCGGACGCCGTCACGGTCAGCCCGTACCTGGGCTTCGGGTCGCTGCGCCCGGCCCTCGACCTGGCCCGCGAGCAGGGCTGCGGGGTCTTCGCGCTGGCGCTCACCTCCAACCCGGAGGGCGCCGAGGTGCAGCGCGCCGTCGGGGCGGACGGCGAGCCGGTCGCGGCCTCCGTGCTGCGCCAGCTGGCGGCGGAGAACGCGGGTGCCGCGCCGCTGGGCTCCTTCGGCGCGGTGGTCGGCGCGACGCTGGCCGACGCGGGCGTGGACCTGGCCATCAACGGCCCGCTGCTGGCCCCCGGGATCGGTGCCCAGGGCGCGACCATGGCGGACCTGCCGCGGGTGTTCGGCGCCTCGGTGATCAACGTGGTGCCGAGCGTCAGCCGGGACGTGCTCAAGCACGGGCCGTCGGTTCCCGCGCTGCGGGCGGCGGCGGAGCGCTTCGTCGGCGAGTTCGCGGACGCCGTCAAGTAGGCACCGGCGGGTGCCGTCAAGTGGCCGGAGCGGTCCGGCCGGTAGGGCCGCGGTAGCCGATCGGTGACCGTGCGCAGTGTCCGCAGGACGGCGGGGCGGCACCGGAGTTGACGTGAGCGCCGTCACATCGAGCCCGCCAAAGTCTCGCAATCGCGGTCATTTTGCCCTGGAAAGTCCTGGTCGGCCTTGGCTGACCAGGACTTTTCGTGTTCTTTTCCTGACGCGGCGCCGCAATCCGGGTAGTGTCCGGCGATAGGTCATCGGCGAGCCGCGAACCCGTAGCTCCCGCAGGTCAGGGCCCTGTGGTTCCCCATTGGGCTCCCCTTGCGGACGGTGTCCTAGGTACCGAACCAGTCATAGCTCAATCCCTTCCTTCCACACCCTGAGGTGAACGGCGTGGCTCTTCCGCCCCTTACCCCTGAACAGCGCACCGCCGCGCTCGCCAAGGCCGCCGAGGCTCGCCGGGAGCGCGCCGAGGTCAAGAACCGGCTCAAGCACTCCGGCGCCTCCCTGCACGAGGTGATCAAGGCCGGCAAGAATGACAACGACGTCATCGGCAAGATGAAGGTCTCGGCCCTGCTGGAGTCCCTTCCGGGCGTCGGCAAGGTTCGTGCCAAGCAGATCATGGAGCGCCTCGGCATCAGCGAGAGCCGCCGTGTCCGCGGTCTCGGAACGAACCAGATCGCCTCCCTGGAGCGGGAGTTCGGCGGTGGCGCCGCCTGACCGTGCCCCCGTGGTCCCAGGATCGTCCGCGATCCGGGATAATCGGTGCATGAGTGAGCGTCCGCGGCTGACCGTGCTCTCCGGCCCCTCGGGGGTCGGCAAGAGCACGGTCGTCGCTCATATGAGGAAGATGTACCCCGAGGTCTGGCTCTCGGTGTCGGCCACCACCCGTCACCCGAGGCCCGGCGAGAAGAACGGGGTCCAGTACCACTTCGTCGACCACGACGAGTTCGACAAGCTGATCGCCAACGGCGAGCTGCTGGAATGGGCCGAGTTCGCGGGGAACCGCTACGGCACCCCGCGCGCGGCGGTGCTGGAGAAGCTGGAGCGCGGTGAGCCCGTCCTGCTGGAGATCGACCTCCAGGGCGCCCGCCAGGTGCGCGAGTCGATGCCCGACGCCCAGCTGGTCTTCCTGGCTCCGCCGAGCTGGGACGAGCTGGTCCGCCGGCTGACCGGCCGGGGCACCGAGCCGCAGGACGTGATCGAGCGGCGGCTGGAGGCGGCCAAGATCGAGCTCGCGGCCGAGACCGAGTTCGACGCAACCCTTGTCAACACCTCCGTCGAGCAGGTAGCGGCCGAACTGCTAGCCTTGCTCGGTGTAGCCTGACCTGTCAGTCTTTTCCACCCTTTCGGAAGGTTTTCGCGTGTCCTCTTCCATGACCGCGCCCGAGGGCATCATCAACCCGCCGATCGACGAGCTGCTTGAGGCCACCGACTCGAAGTACAGCCTCGTGATCTACGCCGCCAAGCGCGCGCGCCAGATCAACGCTTACTACTCCCAGCTCGGCGAGGGCCTGCTGGAGTACGTCGGCCCGCTGGTCGACACCCACGTGCACGAGAAGCCGCTGTCGATCGCGCTGCGCGAGATCAACGCCGGCATGCTGACCGCCGAGGCGGTCGAGGGCGCCGCCTGAGGCAGCCCCGCAACTTCCCCGGAGGGCCGGGCGGAATTCTTCCGCCCGGCCCTCCGGCGTTTTCCGCAGGGCGCTCGGGCGGGCTCTGTCGCGCGGGTGGTGGGGCACGGTGCGAGTGATCGTCGAGGGGTCGTAGGGTGGGCGGGTTCCCGATCTGTCGGGTGCCCGATGCGGAGAAAGGCCGGTAGATGAGCGCGAGTGCGGACGCCCCCCGCGTGGTCCTCGGTGTCAGCGGCGGGATCGCCGCCTACAAGGCGTGCGAGCTGCTGCGCCGGTTCACCGAGTCCGGCCACCAGGTCACCGTGGTGCCCACCGCGGCGGCGCTGCACTTCGTCGGCGAGGCCACCTGGGCCGCGCTGTCCGGCCGCCCGGCCGCCACCGAGACCTGGGAGCGCGTGCACGAGGTGCCGCACGTGCGGATCGGCCAGCAGGCCGACCTGGTGGTGGTCGCCCCCGCCACCGCCGACCTGATCGCCAAGGCCGCCCACGGGCTCGCCGACGACCTGCTCACCAACACCCTGCTCACCGCCCGCTGCCCGGTCGTGGTGGCGCCCGCGATGCACACCGAGATGTGGGAGCACCCCGCCACCCGGGAGAACGTCGCCACCCTGCGCCGCCGCGGCGTGATCGTGCTGGAGCCGGCCGTCGGGCGGCTGACCGGCAAGGACACCGGCAAGGGGCGGCTGCCCGAGCCCGGCGCGATCTTCGAGGCCTGCCGGGCCGTGCTGCGCCGCGGCGGGGCGGTGCCGACCGACCTGGCCGGCCGGCACCTGGTGGTCTCGGCCGGCGGCACCCGGGAGCCGCTGGACCCGGTGCGCTACCTCGGCAACCGCTCCTCCGGCAAGCAGGGCTACGCGCTCGCCGTGACCGCCGCGGCCCGCGGGGCGCGGGTGACCCTCGTCTCGGCCAACGCCGAGCTGCCCGACCCGGCCGGGGTGGACGTGGTGCACGTCTCGACCGCGCTGGAGCTGCGCGAGGCGGCGCTGGCGGCGGCCGCGGACGCGGACGCCGTGGTGATGGCCGCGGCGGTGGCGGACTTCCGGCCCGCCGAGTACGCCACCGGCAAGATCAAGAAGGTCGAGGGGGTCGAGCCGGCGCCGGTCGCGCTGGTCCGCAATCCCGACGTGCTGGCCGAGCTGTCGGCGCACCGCCCCCGTTCGGGCCAACTGGTGGTGGGTTTCGCGGCGGAGACCGACGACGTGCTCGCCAACGGCCGCGCCAAGCTCGCCCGGAAGGGGTGCGACCTGCTGGTGGTCAACGAGGTGGGCGACGGCAAGGCCTTCGGGCAGGACGTCAACGAGGCCGTGGTACTGGGCGCGGACGGCACCGAGACCCCCGTACCGGTGGGTCCCAAGGAGGTGCTCGCGGACGTGGTCTGGGATCTGGTGGCAAAGCGGCTGGAATCGGGTCGGAACTGATCGATTCCCGCTCGATTCCCGATGGATTCCCGCTCGAGAACGTTCTTGATTTCCGGAAGCGGGTGACGTTCGGCGGAAGCAGCCGGTTAGACTCCAGGAATCAAGTCTTTCCGGATGTCCCCGGTTCGCCGGGGGCCTTCAGTCAGCAGCCGCTGCAACCCCAGGGAGCGCTGTGTCTCGCCGCCTGTTCACCTCGGAGTCCGTGACCGAGGGACACCCCGACAAGATCGCTGACCAGATCAGCGACACCATCCTTGACGCTCTCCTGCGGGAGGACCCGACCTCCCGGGTCGCCGTGGAGACGCTCATCACGACCGGCCAGGTGCACGTGGCCGGCGAGGTGACCACCAAGGCGTACGCCCCGATCGCCCAGCTCGTCCGGGACAAGATCCTGGAGATCGGCTACGACAGCTCCAAGAAGGGCTTCGACGGCGCCTCCTGCGGCGTGTCGGTGTCCATCGGTGCCCAGTCGCCCGACATCGCGCAGGGTGTCGACACCGCGTACGAGGCCCGGGTCGAGGGCGACGAGGACGACCTGGACAAGCAGGGTGCCGGCGACCAGGGCCTGATGTTCGGCTACGCGTCCGACGAGACGCCCGAGCTGATGCCGCTGCCGATCACCCTGGCGCACCGCCTCTCCCGCCGCCTCACCGAGGTGCGCAAGAACGGGACCATCCCGTACCTGCGCCCCGACGGCAAGACCCAGGTCACCATCGAGTACGACGGCGACAAGGCCGTCCGCCTCGACACCGTGGTCGTCTCCACCCAGCACGCCAGTGACATCGACCTGGAGTCGCTGCTCACCCCGGACATCCGCGAGTTCGTCGTGGAGCCGGAGCTCAAGGCGCTGGCCGACCAGGGCATCAAGCTGACCACCGAGGGCTACCGCCTGCTGGTCAACCCGACCGGCCGCTTCGAGATCGGCGGCCCGATGGGCGACGCCGGCCTCACCGGTCGCAAGATCATCATCGACACCTACGGCGGCATGGCCCGCCACGGTGGCGGCGCCTTCTCGGGCAAGGACCCGTCCAAGGTGGACCGCTCGGCCGCGTACGCGATGCGCTGGGTGGCGAAGAACATCGTCGCCGCCGGCCTCGCCCGCCGCGCCGAGGTGCAGGTCGCGTACGCGATCGGCAAGGCCGAGCCGGTCGGCCTGTTCGTGGAGACCTTCGGCACCGAGACCGTCCCGGTCCTCAGCATCCAGAAGGCCGTCTCCGAGGTCTTCGACCTGCGCCCGGCCGCGATCATCCGCGACCTGGACCTGCTGCGCCCGATCTACTCCCAGACCGCCGCGTACGGCCACTTCGGCCGTGAGCTGCCGGACTTCACCTGGGAGCGCACCGACCGCGTGGAGCAGCTCAAGGCTGCCGTCCAGGACTGACGTCCCGGCTCTGCCGAGCGGCGCCCACCCCCGTTGCGGGGTGGGCGCCGCTCCGCTTTGTGCGTCCTGTCGGTGTGACCTGGTAGTACTTGGGAGCGATGAGCAGCACAGGGGAGAACGGGGGCGCCGAGCCGGAGCAGCTGGCGTTCATCCGGGAGACGGTCAAGCGGGCCAAGCCCCGGTCGTGGCGCGGGGCCAAACGGGCCGAGCACCTGCCGGTGGCCCGGGTCGTGGTGGACAAGGGCGTGCTCACCATCGACAAGCTCTTCGACTACGAGGTGCCCGCCGCGATGGCGGAGGAGGCCCAGCCGGGCGTCCGGGTGCGGGTGCGTTTCGGAGCGCGGGTGGTCAAGGGCCAGCGCGAGGGGGGGGAACTGCACGACGGGTTCATCGTCGCCCGGCTGGAGAAGAGCGATTTCGCCGGCCCGCTCGCCCCGCTCGCCCAGGTGCTCTCGCCCGAACCCGTGCTCAGCCCGCAGCTGCTGCGGCTCTGCCGCACCGTCGCCGACCGGTACGCCGGGACGCTGGCCGACGTACTCCAGCTCGCCGTGCCGCCCCGGCACGCCAAGGCCGAGGCCGAGCCCTCCCCGGCGCCGCTGCCGCGCCCCCAGGCCCCGGCGCCCGGAGGCTGGCAGCGCTACCCGGCCGGGCCGGACTTCCTCACCGCGCTGGCCGACGGCGGCTCGCCGCGGGCGGTGTGGGCGGCCCTCCCGGGGCCCGGCTGGCCGTACGAGATCGCCCGGGCGGTCGCGGCGACGCTGGCCGGCGGGCGCGGCGCCCTGGTCGTGCTGCCGGACCGCCGCTCGGTCGCCCGGGTCGACCGGGCGCTGACCGAGCTGCTCGGCCCCGGGATGCACATGGCGCTGGAGGCCGACCTCGGCCCGCGCGAGCGCTACCGGCGCTGGCTGGCGGTCAGCCGCGGCTCGGTGCACGCCGCGATCGGGACCAGGGCCACCATGTTCGCGCCCGTCCGCGACCTCGGCCTCGTCGTGGTCTGGTCCGACGGGGACGGCAGCCACAGCGACCCGCGCGCCCCCCACCCGCACGTGCGCGAGGTGGCGCTGCTGCGCGCCGCCGAGGAGGGCGCGGCCGTGCTGCTCGGCGGCCACACGGTGACCGTGGAGGGCGCCCAGCTGGTCGCCACCGGCTGGGCCCGGCCGCTGGTCGCCGACCGGGAGACGGTACGGCAGGTCGCGCCCCGGGTGCGGACCGTCACCGACCAGGACCAGCACCGGGACGCCGCCGCCCAGGCCGCCCGGCTGCCCTCGGTCGGCTGGGAGGCCGCCCGGGAGTCGCTGGCGGCCGGGCACCCGGTGCTCATCCAGGTGCCCCGGCGCGGCTACGTGCCCCGGCTCGCCTGCGGCCGCTGCCGCACGCCCGCCCGCTGCCGGCGCTGCGAGGGGCCCTTGGAGGCGCCCTCGGCCGACGCCCCGCTCAGCTGCGGCTGGTGCGGGGAGGCGGAGAACGACTGGCACTGCCCCGAGTGCGGCTCCTTCCGGCTGCGGGCCCAGGTGGTCGGCGCCCGGCGCACCGCGGAGGAACTGGGCAAGGCGTTCCCGCGGATCCCGGTCCGGACCTCGGGGCGGGACGCGGTGCTGGACACCGTGCCGGACGAGCCCTCGCTGGTGATCTCCACCCCGGGCGCGGAGCCGGTGGTCGAGGGCGGCTCCGGGTACGGGGCGGTGCTGCTGCTGGACGGCTGGGCCCTGCTCGGCCGGCCCGACCTGCGGGCGGGGGAGGAGACCCTGCGGCTCTGGCTGGCCGCCGCCGCCCTGGCCCGGCCCGCCGGGGAGGGCGGGACGGTCGTCGTGGTCGCCGAGCCCTCGGCCCGGCCGGTGCAGGCCCTGGTCCGCTGGGACCCGCTGGGGCACGCCGGGCTGGAACGGGACGAACGGGCGCAGCTGCACTTCCCGCCGGTGTCGCGGATGGCCGCGGTCAGCGGGAGCCCGGCGGCCGTCGCGGACCTGCTGAACCTGATCCGGCTGCCGGAGGGCGCGGACGTGCTCGGGCCGGTGCCGGTGCCCGCGCTGCGCGGGGAGGAGCAGGAGCGGGCGCTGCTGCGGGTGTCGCCCGGGCAGGGGGCCGCGCTGGCGGCGGCCCTCAAGGCGGCGCAGATCGCGCGGATCGCGCTGCGGACGCCGGAGCCGGTGCGGGTGCGGGTGGATCCGACGGACATCGGGTAGCGGCGGGTGGCCGGGGGCTGCTGACCGGTGGTGGCTTGTGGCTGGTGGGGGCTGCTGACCGGTGGTGGCTGGTGGCTCGTGGTGGCCGGCGGGGGTGACGGACCTGCGGGGGCGGGGTGAGTGGGCCACCCCGCCCCGGGCGGCCCGGTCGGCGGCGCGGGTGGTCAGCCGCGGAGGGGGATGCCGGTCGGCGGGCGCTCGGCGGGCGTGCGGTCGCGGTCGACGGGGGTGCGGTCGAGCGGCGTCCGGTCCATGGGGGTGCGGTCGAGCGGAGTCCGGTCGACGGGGGCGCCGACGGGGGTGCGGTCGATGGGCGTGCGGTCGATCGGGGTGCGGTCCAGGGCGTTGCGCTCCAGGCTGGAGCGGTCCAGGCCGCCCTGGCGGGCCGCCGGGACGGTGGCGGCCAGGCCGCCGCTGCGCTCGGTGGGGACGGGCAGCTCCTCGGAGCGGTCCGGGCGGGCGGGGCCGGGGACGGCGCCGCTGGCGGCGAGGAGTTCGCTGGTCGGGCGGCGCATCCCGTAACGGCGGTGGACCGCCTGCTTGGTGACCCCGAGGGCGGAGCCCACCGAGTCCCAGGAGAAGCCCAGCGCCCGGTCGAACTCGACCGCCGCCGCCACCAGGGTCTCCACGCTCTCCCGCAGCTCCTGCGCCAGGCGCACGGTCGGCGCGGGCGCCCGCCCGTACACCACGAAGCCGGCCGAGGTGCTCGGCCGGCGGGGTCGGTAGACGTTGCCCAGCTGGGCGGTGAGCGTCCGCAGCGCGTCGACCTGGCGCCTCACCCGCTCGATGTCCCGCACCAGCAGGTGCAGGCTCGCCCGCGCCCGGGCGTCGTGGTTGATCTGCTCGGCCATGGCCTACGTGCCACCTTCCGTACGGTTCAGCTCGGCCGGGGCGCGGTGTCCCGTGCGCCCGGCCCCGGTCAATCTCTCTTGACCAACGCCGAAGCGGGGGCCGGGGTAACGCGGCTCGGCAGACTCGGGATATGCCAGAAGCCGGTGCGGGCGTCCGAGGACGGCCCGTCGGAGCGCCCGGGCGGGTTGCATAGACTTGGCGGGAACCAGCCGTTGCCCGCAGCCCGAGCCCAGTCCGGACAGGAGCCCGTACCCCGTGGCGATCCAGCCGATCCGTCTCTTCGGAGACCCCGTCCTGCGGGCCAGCGCCCAGCCGGTGACCACCTTCGACAAGGAACTGCGCAGGCTGGTCGCCGACCTCACCGACACCATGCTCGACGCCCCCGGCGCGGGCCTCGCCGCGCCCCAACTCGGCGTCTCGCTGCGGGTGTTCACCTACCACGTGGACGGTGTCACCGGGCACCTGATCAACCCGGACCTGTCGCTCAGCGAGGACGAGCAGGAGGGCCCGGAGGGCTGCCTCTCGCTGCCCGGACTGCGCTACGACACCAAGCGCGCGTACGGCGTGGTGGCCAAGGGCTTCAACATGTACGGGGACCCGGTCACGCTGGAGGGCACCCAGCTGCTCGCGCGGTGCATCCAGCACGAGACCGACCACCTGGACGGCATCATCTTCATCGACCGGCTCGACCGGGAGCAGCGCAAGGCCGCGTTGAAGGCCATCCGGGAGGCCGACTGGGGCACCGGGCCGGCGCCCGTCGTCAAGGTCTCGCCGCACAGCACCTTCGGCTCCGCGCGCTGAGTTCGTTCCCCGATTCCCGTATGCAGAAAGGCACTTGATGCGTCTCGTCTTCGCCGGCACCCCCGAGGTCGCCGTTCCCGCCCTCGACGCGCTGATCGCCTCCGACCGGCACGAGGTCGTCGCGGTGGTCACCCGCCCCGACGCCCCCGCCGGGCGCGGGCGCAAGCTGGTCGCCAGCCCCGTCGCCCAGCGCGCCGAGGAGGCCGGGATCGAGGTCCTCAAGCCGGCGAAGCCCAGCGACCCGGACTTCGTCGCCCGGCTCACCGAACTCGCCCCCGACTGCTGCCCGGTGGTCGCCTACGGCGCGCTGCTGCGCCCCGGCACCCTGGAGATCCCGAAGCACGGCTGGGTCAACCTGCACTTCTCGCTGCTGCCCGCCTGGCGCGGCGCGGCCCCCGTCCAGCACTCGGTGCTGGCCGGTGACGAGGTGACCGGCGCCTCCACCTTCCTGATCGAGCAGGGCCTGGACTCCGGCCCGGTCTACGGGGTGATCACCGAGGAGGTCCGCCCGAGCGACACCAGCGGCGACCTGCTCACCCGGCTCTCGGTCTCCGGCGCCCGGCTGCTCGCGGCCACCATGGACGGCATCGAGGACGGCTCGCTGCACGCCGTGCCGCAGCCCGCCGAGGGCGTCACCCTCGCGCCGAAGATCGCCGTCGAGGACGCCCGGATCGACTGGAACCACCCCGCGCTGCGGATCGACCGGGTGGTGCGCGGCTGCGCGCCCGCGCCGGGCGCGTGGACGGAGTTCCGGGGCGAGCGGCTCAAGGTCACCGGGCCGGTCAAGCTGCTGCCGGAATCGGCCGAGCTGGCGCCGGGCGAGGTCGCGATGGTCGGCAAGAACAGCGTGCGGGTCGGCACCGGCTCGCACGACCTGGAGCTGGGGGAGGTGCGTCCGCAGGGGAAGAAGGAGATGCGGGCCGCCGACTGGGCGCGCGGGGCGCGGCTGGAGGCCGGGGAGCGGTTCGGAGGCTGAGCCTCCGGTTTGGCGTTACTGTTCGTTTGATCCGTACGATCCGCATTCCCTGTACCGAAATAACCACCGCAGCACTTTTGAGGTATCTGTGAGCACGCCCTCGAACACCCCCGCAGGCGCCAAGCGCGCCCCCCGTCCGCACCGGCGGCCCAAGAAGGACCCGGCCCGGATCGTCGCGTTCCGGGCGCTGCGCGCCGTCGACGAGCGTGACGCGTACGCCAACCTGATCCTGCCCTCCCTGCTCCGCGAGGCCGAGCAGAAGGGCATGGACCGGCGCGACGCCGCCCTCGCCACCGAACTCGTCTACGGCACCCTGCGGCTCCAGGGCACCTACGACGCGGTCATCGCCGCCTGCATCGACCGGCCGCTGAGCAAGGTCGACCCGCCGGTGCTCGACGTACTCTCGCTCGGCGCCCACCAGCTGCTCACCACCCGCATCCCCAGCCACGCGGCCGTCTCGGCGACCGTCGAGCTGGCCCGGGTGGTGCTCGGCGACGGCAAGGCCAAGTTCGTCAACGCCGTGCTGCGCCGGATCAGCGCCCACGACCTGGACGCCTGGATCGAGCGGGTCGCCCCGCCGTACGACAAGGACGCCGAGGACCACCTGGCGGTCGTGCACTCGCACCCGCGCTGGGTGGTCTCCGCCCTCTGGGACTCGCTCGGCCGCTGGCAGCCGGACGCCTCCGGGCGCACCGCGATCGAGGAACTGCTGCGGGCCGACAACGCCCGGCCCGAGGTCACCCTGGTCGCCCGGCCCGGCCGGGCCACCGTCGGCGAGCTGGCCGAGGTGCTGCCCGAGGCTGAGCCCGGGCGCTGGTCCCCGTTCGCGCTGCGGCTCGCCGAGGGCGGCGACCCCGGTGCGCTGACCGCTGTCCAGGAGAACCGGGTCGGCGTCCAGGACGAGGGCAGCCAGCTGGTCGCCCTGGCGCTCGCGAGCGCGCCGCTGGACGGCCCGGACCGGCTCTGGCTGGACGGCTGCGCCGGCCCGGGCGGCAAGGCCGCCCTGCTCGCCGCCCTGGCCGCGGAGCGCGGCGCGGGACTGGTCGCGAGCGAGAAGCAGCCGCACCGGGCCCGGCTGGTGGCGCGGGCACTGGAAGGCAACCCCGGCCCGTACACGGTGATCGCGGCCGACGGGACGCGCCCGGCCTGGCGCTCCGGCGGCTTCGACCGGGTGCTGGTCGACGTCCCCTGCTCCGGCCTGGGCGCGCTGCGGCGCCGCCCGGAGGCGCGCTGGCGGCGCCGGCCGGCCGATGTCGCGGCCTTCGGCCCGCTCCAGCGGGACCTGCTGCGCTCGGCGATCGAGGCCACCCGGGTCGGCGGCGTGGTCGGCTACGCGACCTGCTCGCCGCACCTCGCGGAGACCCGGGCGGTGGTCGACGACGTGCTGCGCGAGCAGGGCGGCCGGGTCGAGTGGATCGACGCCCGACCGCTGCTGCCCGGCGTCCCGGCGCTCGGCGACGGGCCGGACGTGCAGCTGTGGCCGCACCTGCACGGGACGGACGCGATGTACCTGGCGCTGCTGCGGCGGACGGCCTGAGCCACTGGTCGCCGGGGCGGCCTCGGCGGCTTGGGCTGCCGGGGTCGCCTTGGTTGCCGGGGTTGCACCTCCTGTAGGGGGAGGCGGCAGGGTGGTGGGCATGAACGGCGATGCGCTCCCCATCCTCCTCACCATCGGTGAACTGGCCCGGCGGACCGGGCTGACGGTGAAGACCGTCCGGTTCTACTCGGACCAGGGGATCGTGTCGCCGGCCGACCGCAACCCGGCCGGCCACCGGCGGTACGGCGCGGACGCCGTCGCCCGCCTGGACCTGGTGCGCACCCTGCGCGAGCTCGGGCTCGGCCTGCCGGAAATCCGGCAGGTGCTCGGCCGCGAGCGCGCGCTGTCCGAGGTCGCGGCGGCGCACGCCGCGGCGCTGGACGTCCGGATCCGGGTGCTGCGGCTGCGGCAGGCGGTGCTGCGGACGGTGGCCGCGCGCGGGGCTACGACAGAGGAGTTGACGCTCGTGCACCGGCTGGCCCGATTGACGGAGGACGAACGGGGGCGCCTGGTCGGGGAGTTCCTGGCCGCGGTGTTCGGCGCGGCCGCGGTGTCCGGCGGGGAGGGGTGCTGGGGTGGGGTGGCCGAGTCGCTGACGCCCCGGCTGCCGGAGCGGCCGTCGGACGAACAGGTCGAGGCCTGGGTGGAGTTGGCGCTGCTGGCCGGGGACGACGGGTTCCGGGAGCTGTTGCGCGGACTGGCGGAGGACGAGGCGGCGGAGGGCACGACCGGTGCGCCGCCCCGGCCCGGACTGGCCGTGCTGGTGCGGAGGGCGGTCGGCCCGGCGGTGGCGGCGGGGGTGGAGCCGGGATCGGCGGAGGCGGCGCGGGTGGTCGCGGTCCTGCTGGAGCGCTACGCGGAGTTGGTGGGCACGGCCGGGGCGGGGCAACAGCTGCGGGCCCGGCTGCCGGAGCAGCTGGTGGACCGGCTGGTGGACCGGCTGGTGGAGCGACTGCGGGCGATGGCGGACCCCCGGCGGGAGCGGTACCTGGAGTTGCTGGCGGTCGTCAACGGGTGGGTGGCGCCCGAGAGTTCGGGTGAGGTGCTGGACTGGGCGGTGCGGGCCGTGCAGGCGGCGCGGGCCGTACGGGCCGTACGGGTGGGCGGGGTTACGGCTGGAGGGGTGGCGGGGCCGGGCAGTTGGTGAGGAAGGCGTGGGCCTGGGCGCGGAGGTGGTCGACCGGGGGGTCCTCGCAGATCACCTCCAGGCCGAGCGCGGCGAACGCGCGCAGGTGGTGGGAGGACTGGTAGGCGAGGTACGGGCGGTGGCCGTCGTCGGGGTCCAGTCCGACGGCGAGGGTCGCGAAGAGGGTGCGCTCCCGCTCGGTGTGGGCGAAGTCCGTCCGGGAGAGCGTCCATTCGAACTCGTACGGCTCGGGCTCGGCGGGCAGGTCGAGGAGGGTCTGGGCGAGCCGGCGGACCTCGTCCGGGTCGGCGAAGGGGAGCGACTCCGAACCGAACGGAGCGGACGCGAACAGCTCCCACGCCGGTCCGTTGCGACGGACGGTCAGTTCCCACGCGCCGTCCTGGTCGTGCCAGTGGCAGCTGAGGATCGAGTCCATGGTGGTCAACCTCCCTGTGGAGCCGGGCCGTTACGTTTTCTCCTCATCGTGGCACACCGGTCCGACGGGGGCGCGTGGCGTGGGCCGCTCGCGGGCGGTCCGCCAGGCCTGCTGGAGGGCGTCGTAGCCGAGTACGGTGATCGCGTGCTCGGCGAGCAGGCGGCGGGCCTCGGGGGAGACCAGGAACTCGTAGTCGCTGCGGCGGACGCGCCGGTCGTCGTCGGGGCCGGTGGCGAGGCCCGGGTGGACGGCCCACTCGGTCAGGCCCGGCGGGAGGGCCGCGAGCAGGCGGGCGTAGTGGGCGGGCTTGTCCTCCAGCGGTACGGCGAAGCTGTCGAGGAAGCCGTGGTCGACCACCGGCAGCCCGCGCTCGCGCAGCCGGTCCAGGGCGGGCGGCAGCCAGACCCGCACCGCCAGGTCGTACTCGGAGCCCAGGGCGAGGGCGAGGTCGAGGACGTCCTCGCGGCCGCCGTCGGCCAGGCAGTGGAAGTCCAGGTGGGTCGGGCTGAGGCCGCTCGCCTCGACGGCGTCGATCTGGGCGCGGAACTCGCGCTCCACGTCGTCGATCCGGGCGTTCGCGGTGAGTGCGGCCCGGCCGGCCGGGGTGGGGGCGTGGAACCCGCCGTCCGGCGCGAGGAGGGAGGGCACCCGGTCGCGGGCGGTGAGCGGGCCCCAGCGCAGGTGCGGTGCCTCGCAGACCAGGGTGAGGTGGACGCCGAAGGGGATCTCCGGGTGGCGGCGCAGGAGGCGGAGCGCGTGCGGGGCGGCGTGACAGGGGGTCATCAGGCTGGCGGAGGCGGCGATGCCCCGGCGGACCGCCTCGACCACGGCGAGGTTGACGGACTCGTCCAGGCCGAGGTCGTCGCAGTTGAGCAGCAGGAGGCGGGCCTCGGGAGGATGGCCGAGGAGCTGGTTGGCGCGCGGACCGTCCGGGGCGGGGACTGCGGTGGGCATGGGGGCAGTCTTCACCGGGGGAGGCGGCCGGCGCGCGGGGATTTCCGCTCGGTCGGGCTCGGTCGGGCTCAGTCTGTGGTGGGGGCGGGGGCGGGGGCGGGGGCGGGGGCGGGGGCGGGGGTGGCGGTGGTCGGGGTGGGGTGCCACGGGCGGTCGGGGCGGGTCTGGACGGGGGCGGAGGTGAGGCGCAGGGCGTACACGTCGTGGTCCGGTGCCGGGGAGGGGACCGGACCGAGGTACTCATGGCCGGTCAGGTGGCACCAGGCGGGCAGGTCGAGCGGGGCGGCCGGATCGGTCGTCAGGATGTGGACCACGGCCCCGGCCGGGAGGTGGGCGATCTGCTTGCGCAGGCGGAGCAGGAGTTGGACGCAGAGCAGGCCGGTGCCGTCGACGGTGAGCTCGGGGGCCGTACCGTCGGCGGCGGGGCGGACAGCGTCGTCGGGGGTGGTCATCGGGGGATCTCCTGGGTGATGCGCCGGAGGCGGCGGGGCAGGTCGCCCTCCTCGAAGGCGTGGACCTCGGCGAGGGTGGGCTCCCGGCGCGGCGCCGCGCCGGGCGGCGGGCCGGGAGTGCGGGTCATGGTGGTGCCCTTCGCGGAGGTGCGTCGTGGTGCGGGTGGGGCTGGTAGTGCCGGTGCTGGCAGTGGTGCCGGTGTTGCGGGTCCAGCCTAGGGCTTCGGGATGTGGCGGTGTTCGGGGGCGGTGCCGCCGAGGCGGGTGAGCAGGGCGGAGAGCCGGGTGAGGTCCTCGCCGCTCCACTGGTCGGCGGCGAAGTGCTCGGTGGCGACCTGGCGGGCGGTGTACAGCATCTCGGCGAGCCGCTCGCGACCGGTCGGGGTGAGGGCGGCGTACGCGACCCGGGCGTCGCGGGCGGCGGCCTCGCGGGTCACCAGGCCGATCCGCTCCAGCGGGGCGAGGCCGCGGGTGACGCCGGAGGCGGTGAGGCCGAGGGCCTCGGCGAGGTCGACCCGGCGCATCCGGCCGCCGGGGGCCTGGGCGAGGTGCAGCAGCAGGGTGAAGTCGGACAGGCTCACGCCGTGCAGGCCGCTGAGGCTCGCGTCGAAGCGCTTGACGACGGCGGTCTGGGCGCGGACCAGGCGTAGTGCGGTGTCGAGCGGGTCGGGGCGGGGGGTGGTGTCGGGGCTCGGGACGGGGTTGGGGCCGGTGTCGGCGTCGGTGCTGGGACCGGTGCTGGGGCTGGGGTTCGTGGGGTCTGTCATTGCCACCTCCTTGACTGCTCAAGTATATGCACGAGCGGAGCCGTCAAGGAGGTGGCAGAGGGAGGGGGGTCGGTCAGCCGGTGGTGTTGGCGGCTCGGCGTTGGCGCTTGCCCAGTGGCGCCTGGGAGAGGTCCTCGGCCTGGGAGCGGAGGTTCTTGTAGCCGTAGCCGCGGTCCGTCAGCCAGGACTGCGCGACCTGTTCGGCCCGCTCGGTGGCCTCCAGGATGTCCTCCTCGGCCTCGCCCTCGTCCAGGAAGCGGAAGGTGAAGGCGGTGCGTGCGGCGAGGTCGTAGCTGAGGTGGCCCTCGCGGGTGAAGGCGGCGTGCAGCACGTCGTGCTCGGGGGCAGCGGCGAGGAGCTCGGCGCGCTGCTCGTCGCTGAGCCCGTCGAAGACGCCGCGCACCATGATGCGGAAGGTTCGGGTGGTCATGCCCCGACGATAGGCAGTGGAGGTGGCGGACCGCCAATGCGATTTCGCGGCCGAGGGGGAGGGGCGGGAGGGGCGGGAACGGGTCGGGTCACCGGTGGTCGGCCGTGGCGGGGAGGCCTGCCGTGAAGGACTCGACGGCGTCGGCGAGGGCGGCGGGGGCTTCCAGTGGGAGTAGGTGGCCGGCGTCCGGGACGACCGTGAGGCGGGCGTGCGGGAGGTGGGGGAGCAGATGGGTGCGGAGCAGGTCCGCCGGCTCGACCCGGTCGTGTCGGCCCGTCAGGACCACGGTGGGTACCCGGATCCGGGCACTGGCGGCGGTGATGTCGGTGGCGAGGCCGTGCAGCGGCCACTCCTCGCGGGCCGGGACGTCGGCGGCCAGGCTGTCCTGGACGGCGGCGGCGCGGACCGTCGGTGGCAGCGGGGCGGCGGTCAGGACGTGGTCGAGGGCGTGGCCCGCGGACTGCGGCGAGTCGTAGGCGTGGGCGAGCGCCTGCCGGTGGTCGAGGGTGGCGGTCGGGGCCGGACGCGGTGGGGCGGGGGCGACCAGGACGAGCCCGGCCAGGCCCTCCGGCCTTCGCGCGGCGGCGAGTTGGCACACCTTGCCGCCCATGGAGTGGCCGACCAGGACGAAGCGCTCCAGGTCGAGCCGACGGGTGACGGCGAGGAGGTCCTCGGCGAGCTGTTCCAGGTGGTACGGGCCGGGCAGCGCGCGGGACCGGCCCCAGCCGCGCTGGTCGTAGCGCACGGTGCCGCGCTCGGGCGGCAGGTGGCCGACGAACGCGTCCCAGGTGCGGGCCGAGCCGCCCCAGTAGTGGGCGAGGACCAGGGTGGGGCCGCCCCGCCCCTGGCGCTGGGCCTGGAGGGTGCCGCCGTCGACGGGGACGGGGACGTGGATAGGGACGGGGGTGTGGGGAAGGGCACGGGCAGTGTGGATGGTGGATTCCGGCAGCATGGTGGTCTCCTCAAGAGGGGTACTCCTCGGAGGCTACGGTCAGGAGCGGGCCTGAGGCCCGGTCGAAAGGTGCACGGTGATGGTGGAAAACGGACAGGCGCCCGGGATCCGGCAGGTGCGGTACAGCCCGGAGGCCGGGTCGGCGGGGTTCGGGGTGGAGGTGCTGAGCTTCGAGCGATTGCGCCGGATGGACCGGGCCCGGCGTCGGGAGCAGCCGCAGCGGCCGGATTTCCACGTGCTGGCGCTGGTGCGGTCGGGCCGTGGCCGGCAGGTGGCGGACTTCGTCGACCACCCGCTGCGGGAGCGGAGCGTGGTCTGGATCCGCCCGGGTGTGGTGCACCAGTGGGCGGAGGTCGACGGGGTGGACGGGCCGCTGGTGCTGTTCGAGCCGGAGGTGCTGGCGGGAGCGGTCGGGGTTGCCGGGGTGGCCGAGGTGGCCGGGGTGGCCGGGGTAGCCGCGTTCGGGGCGTCCTGCTGGCAAGTGGACCAGGAGGACTGGGGGTTGGTGCTGGCCGGGGTTGAGCACCTGGCGCAGGAGCATGCGGCGGCGGTGGCCCGGGAGGAGCCCTTCTCCAGGGCGTTGCTCGGGCACCTGCTGGCGGCGCTGCTGCTCCGGGCGGGCCCGCCCGAGGCGGTGCGGCCGTCAGCGGCGGCCGGCGACCGGGAGGTCTTCCGGCGGTACCGTGCGGCGGTCGAGGAGGGCTTCGCCCGGCGGCACCACGTCGCCGACTACGCCCGCGAACTCGGCTGCACGGTGCGGACCTTGACCAGGGCGAGCCGTGCGGCCAGTGGGCTCGGGGCGAAGCGCTTCCTGGACGAGCGCATCCTGCTGGAGGCCGAGCGGCTGTTGGCGCACACGGACCTGCCGCTGGCCCGGTGCGCGGAGCGGGTCGGCTTCGACGACGCCGCCAACTTCGCCGCCTTCTTCCGGCGGCTCGCCGGGGAGTCGCCCGGCCGCTGGCGCGAGGCCGCGGCCGGGCGTTGAGCCGGTGGGGGAGGCGTTGATGAAGGTCGCGTTGATGAAGGTCAGCGGGCGAAGGGGTCGAAGACGGTGGCGGCCAGGCGCAGGGCCTGGGGCGGCGTGCCGCCGCTGGAGCCGACGGAGTAGACCAGGCGCTTGCGCAGGTCCGCGGTGGCGAACACGCCTCCGGAGTAGCCGAGGTCGTGCCCGGTCTTTCCCCAGACCACGGTGCCGTCCGACAGTGGGAGGGACAGCAGCCCGGCGCTGTAGCAGGCCTTGCCCTTGTCCGGCCCCAACTGGCAGTCCCCGGTGCCGTGGTAGGGCAGCAGGTGCCCGGAGGCGTCGTGCGGCAGGGCGAACAGGTCGTGCCGTTGCTGCGGGGGCAGGAGCTCGCCGTCGAACAGGGCGCGCAGGAAGCGGTCCAGGTCGGCCGGGGTGGAGACCATCGATTCGGAGTTGCCGCCCTGCTCGGAGACGTCCGTCGGGACGCCGGCGTTGCTGTCGAGGTATCCGGCCAGGTGCGGTTCGGGCAGCTGCGGCGCGCCCCCGGTCAGTTCGGTGTGCCGCAGGTGGAGGGGTTCGAGGATGCGGGTGGTCACCTCCTGCTGGAGCGGGTGGCCCGTCACGTGTTCGATGAGCAGGCCGGCCAGGCGGTAGTTGAAGTTGTTGTACTCCTGCTCGGTGCCCGGCGAGGACGGTACGGGCCAGGGCCGGTCGGTGGGCCGCAGGGTGCGCTGGACGACCTCCTCGAAGGTCTCGACCCCGAAGCGCTGGGAGATCAGGCCGTCGTTGTCGCCGTCCTTGACTCCGGCCGGGCCCTCCACGGCCTGCGGCAGTCCGCTGGTGTGGTCGAGGAGTTGGCGGACGGTGACCGCCGGGTAGACCGGGCTGCCGTTCGCCCCGTCGGGCAGCACCCCGGGCAGGTACTGCTGGACGGTGCCGTCCAGGTCGATCCGCTGCTCGGCGGCGAGCTGGAGCACCACGGCGGCGACGAAGGTCTTGTTGATGCTGCCGATCCGGAAGGCGGCGTTCGGGGCGACCGGCTGCCCGCTCACTCGGTCGTCGGCCGTGCCGCGCCAGGTCCGACCGTCGACCGTCACCCGGGCGAGCGCACCCGCGGTGGGATCCCCTGGTCGGGTGGCTATGGCGGCGTTGAGGGCGGCTCGGTCGGGGCCGCCCCGGGGTGCGGTGTCGTCGGCCAGGGCGGCCGTTGGCGTGGCGGCGAGGAGCAGGCCGCCGAGGGCGAGGGCGAGGGCGGTGCGCTTGGCGATGGGCATGGGTGCTCCGGGGCTGGTGGGGTGGGCGGGTTCTGCGGTGGCAGCCTTGGAGGGGACGCGAGGTGATGGCCAGTCAGTTCCTTTCGCCTCGGGGGCGTGCGGGCGGGTCCAGTACGCGCTGGTGCAGAAGGCCGCCCACGACAGCGGTTACCGGCACAGCAGCTGCTTCGGGCCGGGTCAGGGGCCGGACGGGGTGGGCAGTTCGACGGAGTGGACCGTGAAGCCGCCGCTGGTGACGGGGGCGAAGGGGGCCAGCGCCATGCAGGTGCCCACGACGGGCTGGTAGGGCTTGCCGTCCTTGTCCACGTCCACGTTGCCCACGCCCCAGGAGAAACCGAGACGGTCCCGCCCGTGGCCGGGGGCGTCGTAGATGCTCAGGCCTATTCGCTGCCCGACCGGCATGGCGTCGGACTTGGTGATCACGGCCGTCAGGGTGGCGACGGGGCCGCCGGTGGCGAGGCAGTCGACCGTGGCGTCGGCCTGGCGGACCTCGCCGGTCTCGACCACGCGGTGGGAGAAGTGGACGGTGCCCCGGGCGTCGGTGGGCAGACCGTGCGGGATGCCGGGGAGGGGACGGCTGCCGGGGGCGGCCACGGCGTCGACCGTGAAGCGGATCTCGTCGTCCGGGCGGGGGGCGTAGTGGATCCGGCCGGATCCGCTGACCCGGGCGGTGAGGGTGGCGGTGGGGTCGGTGGAATGGGCGGCGGAAGGGGCGGTGGAGGGGGTCGCACCTGCCGGGGCAGGGGCGGTGAGCGCCACGAGGGCGAGCCCCGCGAGGGCGGCCCGGGTGGACGCCTTGCGGACGGTACGGGCGAAGCGGAACACGATGGAGACCCCCTTCTCCGGCGGCCCCGGTGGCCGCCGTCTCGGTGACTCCAAGACTGGCCGCCGGGACCCTCTCCCCACATGTGCCGATCGGCATGACCGATCCACCGGGTTCGGCGTCCGCCCCTGCCGATCGGCAGGGGCGGACCGGGCCGGACGCCGGGCGTCGAACGTCGGACGCCAGACGGCCTGGGGCCCGCCCCCCGGCTACGCCCGGGCCGGCAGCCGGGTGCAGACCGCACCCGTCGCCAGCGGCGCGGCCTCGGCGCCCAGCACGGTCAGGGTGAAGTCCGTGATCAGCGCATTGATGTCGGCGCTCTGCCGGACCAGGTAGTGGCTCCCGCCGGGCACCTCGTACCGCGCGAGGTCGGGCGAGACCTCCCGGGCGCGCAGCGCGTACTCGAGGGACTGGGCGGCGTTGGCCGCGCTGTGGTCGGCGGTGCCGTGCACGATCAGCACCCGCCGCCCGGCGAGCTGGTCGACCCGGTCGCCGGTGGGCAGCCAGGGGGCGAGCCCGGCCACCCCGACGACGTTCGGGTGCCCCGCGCACCAGAACGCGGCCCGCCCGCCGAGCGAGTTGCCGATGAGCACCACCGGCACGCCCGGGTAGCGGCGGTCGAGTTCGTCGAGCGCCCAGCGGGTGTCGACCTCGGTGTCGGCGTCGGCGCCGTTCCAGCCGCTGTAGCGGTAGTGCAGCAGGTGCACCGCCAACCCGTGCGGACGGCCGCGGTCGGTGAGTTCGGTGGCGAGCCCCTGGAGGCCGAGTTCGGCGATCCGCAGTGGTCCGCGCTTGCTCCGGAGGAACCCGCCGGGCAGCAGCAGGGCGACGCCGGAGACCGGTCCGTCGCCCTCCCACGGGGTGAGCTGTGCGGTGTGCGGGCGCTGCGCTCGGAACACGCCGGTCCTTCCTGGTGGACGGTCGGGGGGAATGACGGTCAGGGGATGACGGTCAGGGGATGACGGTCGGGGGTGGTGGTGTCCGGAGGGGACAGCCGGATTCTACGGTTCCGGCGGCGGGTTGCGGTGCGTGAGGAGCGCCCGCGGGATCCAGCCGCTCACCCGGGTACGGGCAGGATGGCGAGGGGGAGCGCCGACGGCGGGCCGAGCTCGGCTCCTGGCCGACTCGTGCGGTGGAAGCGGAAGTTGATCTAACCGCCGGGCCGCTCGCGGTCCGCCCCCGGCCTGTTCCGCCCGGCCGCCCGGGAGCGATTCCCGAGCAGCTCCTGCATGCTCGGGAGTCGCCGCCGCGGCTGTGCGGGCGGGGTGCTCGGCTGCTGCCGGGGCTCCGGGGCCGGGCCGAGCCCGACCTTGGCCGCCGCGTCGGCCAGGAAGTCCGAGGCCTGCTGTCGGGCGTGGTCCACGCTGTGCCGCAGCTGCTCGGCGTCGCCGCGGAGCTTGTCGGCCTGGCGGCTCAGCAGGTCGTCGCGCTGTTCGGTTCCGCCGCGCTGCTCGGTCCCGCTGAGCTGCTGGAGGCCGGCCGCGGCCCGGGCGGCGGATTCGCGTTCGAGCTGCTCGCCGCGGGCCCGGGCGTCGGCGATGATCTGCTGCGCCGCGGATTCGGTGAGGGTCCGGATCTCGGCCATGTCCTGCTCGGCCTGGCGGCGGAGGAAGGCGGCCTCGGCCTCGAACTGCTCGCGGAGCCGGGCGACTTCCGTGCGGGCGCGGTCGAGCAGGGCGTCCGCTTCCTGGCGGCGGGCCAGGACGTACGGGTCCGGTGCGGCGGTGCGGGCGTCCAGGAGGGTGGGCCGGTGCCCGGCGGTCCGCGGCGGTTCGGCGATCCGGCGCAGGCGTTCGGCGACGCCGTCGGCCTCGGCCGGTCGGTGGGCCGGGTCCTTGGCGAGCAGGTTGAGTACCAGGGCGTCGAGTTCGGCCGGCAGTCCGGGCCGCAGGGCGCCGGGGGCGGTCGGCGGGACCTCGCCGTGCATCCGGATCAGCTCGTACAGGGTGCCGCTGAACGGTGGGCGGCCGGTGAGGAGTTCGTGCAGCAGGCAGCCGAAGGCGTAGAGGTCGGAGCGGGCGTCGAGGGCGCGGTTCTCGAAGCGCTCGGGGGCCATGTAGGCGGGGGTGCCGACGATCACGTTGGTGCTGGTGACGCCGTCGTCGGCGGTGCCGGTGCGGGCGATGCCGAAGTCGACCACCTTGACCGCACCGGCGGACTGGACCATCACGTTGGCCGGTTTGACGTCCCGGTGGACGACCCCGGCCCGGTGCGCGGTGGCCAGTGCCCCGGCGATCTGGGCGGCCCAGTCGAGGGCCAGGGGCAGCGGTGGCGGCCCGGCGGCCAGGTGGCGGCTGAGCGGGGCGCCGTCGAGCAGCTCCATGACCAGGAAGAACACCGGGCGGTCGGCGGTGCGGTGCTGCCCGAAGTCGTGCACGGTGACGATGGACGGGTGGTTGAGCGCGCCGGCGGTGGCCACCTCCCGGGCGAACCGGGCGGCGTCCTTTCCGGAGCCGGCGCCACCGGTGGCGCCGGGGAGCAGCACCTTGACGGCGACGAGGCGTCGGATGCGCGCGTCGCGGGCCTTCCAGACCGCGCCGAAGGCGCCCTCGCCGATCTGCTCGACCAGTTCGTACCGCCCGTCGAGTACCTCGCCCGGCTGCATCCCCCGCCCCTTCCGCGCTCCGGCGCCCGTGCCCCGGTCCGGCGCCCGTTCCCCGGTCTGCTTCAACCTACCCCGGGGGCAAGGGCGTTCGTCACCCGGCGCGGGTGGGCGTCAGTTCGGCCAGGACGGCGCCGAGCAGGCCGGGGAGGCGGGCGTCGAGCGCGTCGCGGCGGAGTGTGACCAGGCGGGCCTTGCCACTGGTGCGGACGGTGACCAGGCCGGCCTCGCGCAGGATCCGCCAGTGGTTGGAGAGGGTCGACTTGGGGACGGTGAGCCCTTCGGGGCTGCAGGTGGTCTCGCCCTCCTCGGCGAGGCGGCGGACGAGTTCGAGGCGGACCGGGTCGCCGAGGGCGTGCAGGACGGTGGCGAGGTCGAAGTCCTCGGGGTGGGGCTGGGGCAGGGTCCGCATCTGGGTCCTCGGGTTCCTCGGGTTCCTCGGTGGCGCCGGCCGGCCCTGGCGGTGGGGCGGCGCGCTGTCTAGTATCTCAGTTCGACAGTTCGGGAAAGCCGAACTGATCTTGGTGGTCGAGTGGATCCTCCGGAGGTTGGGACGATGAAGGTGCTGGAGACGCTGGCCCGGGTCTACGTGGACGACCTGGAGGCCGCCCTGCCCACGCTGCGCGAACTCACGGGCGAGCGCGAGGGGTTGCGCTTCCCGTACGCCGGGGTGGAGGTCGCGCGGATCGGCGGCCTGCTGGTCGTCGCGGGCCCGGAGGAGGCGGTGGCGCGCTTCCGCCGGGTGCAGAGCACGCTGCTGGTCGACGACCTGGACGGCCTCGGGCCCCTGCTGGCCACCCTGGGGGGCGAACTGCTGGACGGCCCCAACGAGGTGCCGACCGGCCGCAACGCGACCGTCCGGCACCCGGGCGGGGCGGTGTTCGAGTACGTCGAGTTCGCGAAGGACCGCCCCGTCTTCGCGGACTGACGCGACGTCGGGGCCGGGGAAATGCCGGTGCGGACGGGCGTTGCCGGGGGTAGGGTCCGCCGGTGACTGGTGATCGTGGGGGAATCGTGGAGGCCGGCACCACCGGGCCGGAGCCGGGGCCGGAGCCGGAACCGGTGCCGGAACCCGGGCCGGAGGCAGAACCCGGCGTCGGCCCCGGCCCCGGCCCCGGCCCCGGAGCCGGAGCCGACGGCCGGGCGCCGCGGGTGGGCGTGCAGGTCGCCCTCGCGGTCGCCCTGGTGGGGGCGCTGTTCGCCGGCCTCTGGTACCTGACCGGGGACGGCCGGGGCTTCGGGCCGAGCAACACGCCGGCGAAGTGCACTCCGGCGAAGCCGACGGACTCGGCCAGGTACCCCGCGCTGTGCGCCGCGCTCAACCGTCCCGACCTGCCGGTGCTGATGGGCGTGCCGAAGGAGCGGGTGCTGGTGGCGCAGGCCGGGATGACGCTGAGCGGCGGGTCGGCCCTGGACAAGGACGGCTATGGCGCGGCGGAGGTGCAGTTCGGCGAGCTCTACGTCCAGCTCGCCGACAGCGCGGACGTCGACGCGGACGACTACGCCCGGCTGTACCCGCCGGCGGACCCGCGTGCACCCGTCCTCGGGCACAAGGCGCTGTTCTACCGCACCCCCACGATGACGTTCTCCTTCGCCCTCGGCGGCGGCAAGTCCACCGCGGGCACCGGCGCCCCCGCCCACGCGCTCGCCGTCGCGAAGAACCCGGACGGGACCGGCGGCAGCTTCGAGGTGAGTGTCTGGCGCAAGGACTCGCTGCCGATCGACGACGCGGCCCTCTACCGCCTCGCCGAGGCGGTGCTGCCGGGTCTCCCGGGCTGGGCGGCGGGCTGAGCGATCGTAAGCGCCGCAGGTGTGGGCGGCTGGTGGGGCGGTGGGGCGCGATTCGTCACGATCGCGCCGGTCAGGGCCTCCCATGTGCAGGGAAGGACGTGGTTTTCCCTGCTCTTTGTTCAGGATCTTGCCCCGTTCTGCGACGATCCGATGATCGACGCCCCACTGCGGGGGCGGCGCTTCGCAGGGGAGAGACGGGCATGGCCGAGCGGCCCGAGGACAGCGTCGTCCGGGTAAGGACGAGGTGGGCCGCCAGGTTCGCCGAGCACAGGGAGACCGGGGCGGTACTGACCGGCGGTGTGCTGGGGGCCATGTTCGCGAGCATGGGCCTGGCCGTGCTCTTCGGCCCCGCGAACGGGTTCGGCGGCGACAGCCTGGGCTACCTGGGCGCCGTCAGCATCCTCGGCCTGCTGCCCTGCGGCGCCGGCTTCGTCTGGGCGCTGATCCACCCCAGGCGCGGGCTGCCCGCGGCGGCGGTCGGCGCCGTGCTGGGGCTGGCGATCTTCCTCGGCTTCGCCGGGGACGGCCTCAACGACGCCTGGCGGGCCCCGGCGGACCGTCCGTCCACCGTCCGCGCGGTCGGCAGCTGGACCAGCGGCAGCCTGGTGGTGCGGGTCCGCCCCGACCAGGTGGTCGCCTACCGCAGCCGCGGGGGAGCGGTCGCCTGGCAGTGGACGCCGCCCGGCTCCGACTCCGTGTGCACGATGAGCCGGGGCATCGGCGCGGGCGGCATCGGCCTGGTCGGGCACTCCCCGCACGGCAAGCCCTGCGCGGCGGTCACCTCGCTGGACCTCGCGGACGGCAAGCAGGGCTGGACCGCCACCGTGAACGCACCCGCCCGGGACGGCGACACCGCGGACTCCGACCTCGTCGCGGTGGCGGGCGCCCAGGCCGTGCTGCAGGGCACCGACGGCTGGCGCGCCGTCCGGCTGACCGACGGCCGGGAGCTGTGGCGCAGCGCGCCCGACACCGGGTGCACCCCGGTCGAGGTCGCGGGCGCGGACCAGGACGTGGTGACGGCCGCGGAGTGCGGTGACGGGACGGCGGTCGTGCACACCCTGGCGCCCGGGGACGGGCAGGGCCGGACGCGGGCTGCCATGCCGGCCGAGGGCGGGCTCAAGAATTTCATGGTGGTCTCCGTCGACCCGCTCGTGGTCTGGGTCGACGCCCAGGCCGAGCGCGGCACCCACGCGGTGCTCAGCTTCGACGGGACGGGTCGCCAGCGGGCGTCGATCGCGGTCTCCGGCGGCGAGTACGACCTCGACGTGATGCTGGGCGGCGTCCACGCCTTCGACGAGTTCACCGCCCGGCCGCTGCTCGGCGGGGTGGTGGTCGGGGACCTGTTCATCGTGCCGGGGGAGCGGCAGGGCGACGTCAGCATCAGCGGCGGCCCGCACCCGAGCCGCACCGCCACCGGGCGGCTGGTCGCGTACTCCCTCGCGGACGGCACCAAGCAGTGGACGGCGGGCCTGGACGACCAGGTGACGGGCGTGCTCGTCGACGGGCCGTCGGTGTGGGCGATGACCCGCGACAGGCTGACCCTGATCGACTCGGCGACCGGTCGGCGCAACCGCGAGCTGGATGTCAACGACACCGCCTCGCTGTACCCGGTGGACCTCTCGGCGGCGGGCCGGGAGGAGTTCACGGTGGTCGCCGAGGACGGCACCAGGGACGAGCCGCCGGTCCGGGGGATCAGCTGAGGGAGCCGGACGCGACCTGGGGGTGCGGCTACTGTGCCGGTCATGTCTGACGATCTGCGGGACATCCGCCCGGGTGCTGAATCCGCCGCACCGTGGGGCGCCGAGCGGGCCACCGGCTCCCCGCCCGACCGGTCCGTGCGGCGTATCGCGACCGGCCACACCGAACCGCTGCTGGCGGTGGCGACGGCGGTGGTCGACGGCCGTCCCGTGGCGGTCACCGGCAGTTGCGACCGGACCGCGCGGGTCTGGGACCTGGCCACCGGCCGGCAGATCTGCCCACCCCTCGCCGCCCACACCGGCGAGGTGTGCGCGGTGGCGACGGCGGTGGTCGACCGCCGTCCCGTGGCGGTCACCGGCAGCTCCGACCGGACCGCGCGGGTCTGGGACCTGACCACGTGCGAGCAGATCGGCGAACCGCTCACCGGCCACGCGGCCGCGGTGGCGGCGGTGGCGACGGCGGTGGTCTACGGCCGCCCCGTCGCGGTCACCAGCGGCGGCGACGAGACGGTGCGGGTATGGGACCTGACCACGTGCGAACAGATCGGCGAGCCGCTCACCGGCCACACCTCGGCTGTGTTCTCGGTGGCGACGGCGCTGCTCGACGGCCGTCCCGTGGCGGTCACCGGCAGCTACGACGACACCGTGCGGGTGTGGGACCTGACCACGTGCGAGCAGATCGGCGAGCCGCTGACCGGCCATGAGGAGGGGGTGCGGGCGGTGGCGACGGGAGTGGTCGACGGCCGCCCCGTGGCGGTCACCGGTGGCCACGACGGGACGGTGCGGGTGTGGGACCTGACCGCGTGCGAGCAGATCGGCGAGCCGCTGACCGGCCACGACGGCTGGGTGCTGTCGGTGGTCACGACGACGATCGAAGGCCGCCCCCGAATCGTCAGCGGAGGCGAGGACTGGACGCTCCAGGTGTGGGATCCGACGACGGTCAGGCGGGTCGGCGAGCCGGTGGTCGGCCATGCCGACAAGGTGCGGGCGATGGCGACCGCGGTGCTGGACGGCCGCCCCCACGTGATCGCCGGCAGCCAGGACGGGATGCTGCGGGTGTGGGACCTGGTCCCGGGCGGCCAGGTGGGTGAGCCGTAGCGGCCCGGCCCGGTGGTGAACGGGCCGGGCCGGGATGGTAGTTGGGTGTACGGCACGCGGCAGGGTCTGGGGAGGGGGGCCGTGTCGGGCGGGAGAGGTCCGCGGGGGCGGGGACTCTGCGGGCCCCTTGTTCTGCGGGGCGGAGTGCGGGGCCGGGCGGCGGTGCCGTCCGTCGGGGGCGGGCGTGCGCGGTGTCTCGGTGCGGGCCGGCCTCCGGGCTCTCCGCAGGACAGGCTTGGGTGCGGGATCTACGGTGGAACCGGGTAGCCGCTCTTTGCCGAATGAGTGTCCACGTCGGTTCTTGTCGGCGAGTCTTCCGGCACCGGCTTCGTCCGACCTGGCGAAGCGCAGCCTCGTTCTCCCAGGAGGGGTTATGGCTACTGGGACAGTCAAGTGGTTCAACGCCGAGAAGGGCTTCGGATTCATCGAGCAGGACGGCGGTGGTCCGGACGTGTTCGTGCACTACTCGAACATCGACAGCCAGGGCTTCCGTGAACTGGTGGAAGGCCAGAGGGTCGAGTTCGACATCACCCAGGGCCAGAAGGGACCGCAGGCCGAACGCGTCCGCCTCGCAGGGTGACGGGTCGGCCCGGGCCCGCCCTGGGGCCGGAGCCAGGCGAGCCCGGGCCCGCCCGGGCCGACACGCGGGAGGACATGATGAGCGTTCGGCACACCCTGAACATCATGGACTGGCACGAGGACGGCTCCTCGACCTGGCTGCGCTGGGCCGTCAGCGCGGACCAGATGAGGATGGTCCGGGACCTCCTCGATCGGGCGCCGGACGCCGAGGGCGTCGTGACCCCGGAACAGGCGGACCAGGCACGCGCGGCCGCCGATCGGTGGCTGACCTGCGCGAACCAGGACTGGTCACCCCCGGGGTGACGTCACACCGGAGTCGGTGCGGGGCAGCGGACACCGCCTTCTCGCGCCGTCTTCTCGCGCTCACGGCCGTTTCGTGGTGCTGAACCTCGGGACGGGAAGATTCAGCACGCCGACCCGTCGTGGTGTGGCGACCACCAGAGCGGGCTTGACGCCGAACGTCACCACCCGTGCGGCGACGGCCCGTTCGCCGAGCCCGGGCAGTTCGGCGAGGACCTGGCGTTGGTTCAGGTCCCAGACCCGGATGGCGCCGTCGAGGACGTGAACCACGACGACCCGCCGGAGGAAGTCGTACACCAGGGCCAGTTCCCCGGACCGTTCGCCCCCGGCCGTGGCGATCGGCAGGCGGCCGAGTTCCGTGCCGGTGGCCGTCTCGTGGACGGCGACGGCGTCCGGGCCGGACACGCAGGCCAGCGTGCCCGAGGTGCTGAGGGCGAGGCCGGTCACCACCGGGCTGCCACCGAAGGCGTGCAGGACCCGGCCGTTCGACCCGTCCCAGGCGACGGCACCGGCCGGGGCCCGGCCCGTGCCGCCGCCCCAGCCGATCACGATGCCCTCGGCGGCGGACAGCAGCTGCCGGGGGAGCGTGCCGCCCGCGAAGCGCAGTCGACGGTTCGGTCCCGTCAGGGCGAAGGGTGGTACGCCCGGCCCGGCCAGGGCGATCGCCCGTATGCCCTGGTGCGGGAAGGCGGCGCCGGTGGTGTACGGCTGCGACTCGTCCGGTGCGTCCAGTGCGTCCAGTGGTCGGCCGAGGACGGGTGCCTGCCCCCGCAGATCGGCCTCGACGAGGACCTGCCGGGGCCCCTGGGAGGACGTGTCCGGCATCCGCTGCAGGACGGTCAGGGCCGTGGTGTCCGGCCCGTCCGCCAGCACCACCCCTTCGTCCGGGCCGAACAGCCCGGGCACCGGGAGGGCCGGCGACAGCCTCATCAAGCCGTGGACCTCCACCGACGACCAGAGCCGCCCCAGGGCCTGCCCGCGCAGGCACACCGCCAGTGCGGGCGAGCCCTGGGCGCGGACCGGCTGCAACCACGCCTGCTCGACGACCTGTTCGGGCGTGCAGGTGAACAGTGGCCGCAGGGCCTCCAACGAGGTCGGGCCCTGGACCGGCGGGTGGTTCGGCGGAGGCGAAGGCGAAGGCGAAGACGGAATCGGGTTCGGGTTCGGGCTCGGGACGTGGTCGACCCTCGTCGGTACGACCACGGTCGGGGTGTAGCCCGGCACCGGGATCCGGAGGCTGCGACGCAGCGAGTCGGCCGTCGCGAGCGCGTCCGGGCGCAGCGACGGGTCCTTGCTCAGCAGCGCCCCCAGCAGATCTGCCAGTGGCCCGGCGTTCCTGAACGGCGCGGGCTGCTGGGTGAGGATCGAGACGTACAGCGCCGTCAGTGTGGTCGCGTCGAACGGGCGGCGACCTTCGACGATCGTGTACAGCGTCGCGCCCAGCGACCACATGTCGCTGGCGGGCGCGGCCTCGACGCCCTCCAGTTGCTCGGGTGACATGTAGTGCGGGGTGCCGATCGCAACGCCGGTGCGGGTGAGTTGGGTGGTGGCGTCCAGGAGCCGGGCGATCCCGAAGTCGGCGATGACGGCGCGGTCGCCGGCGAGCAGGACGTTCTCCGGCTTCAAGTCGCGGTGCACGACGCCGGCGGCGTGCGCGTGGGCGAGTGCGTCGGCCATGGCGGCGCCGAGTTCCGCGACCCGGCGCCAGTCCATGGCCCCGCGTTCGCGGACCTCCTCACCGAGGGAGGAGCCGCGGACCAGCTCCATGACGATCCACGGGATGCCGCCGTCGGTGATGACGTCGTGGACGGTGATCACCCCGTCGTGCCGCAACCGGGCCGCGACGCGCGCCTCGCGCATCGCCCGCTCCACCAACTCGAGGCGCTCCTCAGGGGGGAGGTCGTCCGGGAGCATCAGCTCTTTGAGCGCGACGACCCGGTCGAGGTTGGCATCGTGGCCACCCCACACCCGGCCCATGCCGCCGCGCCCGATCAACCGGTCGAGCCGGTACCGGCCGCTGACCACGTATCCCACCCCGATAGACATGCGGGTCACTGTAGGCAATGCCTGATCGACGGGCGAGCCGCACGGGGGAGTCGGCCCGCGCCCCTGCCCGGCCCGTGGGTGAACGGGCTGGACTGGAGGGGTGGTTAGGCGGTGAAGCGGGGGTCGCGGGCTTCGACGGCCTGGGTGAAGGCGGTCCACTCGCTGTGGTTGAAGGCGAGGTGGGGGCGGTCGGGGTTCTTGTCGTCGCCGAGCCAGACGTCGCCGTTGTCGAAGCGGGCGATGATCACGCAACTGCCGTTGCCATCCCCGGAGAAGGGGGACTTGACCCATTCGGCGTCGGCGGGGTCGTGGGAGTAGGGGTCGTGCATGAGACCTCCCCTTTGGGCAGCGGCCTGGCCCGTGGGTGAACGGGCCGGGCCGGAAGGTTGGTCAGGCGGTGAAGCGGGGGTCGCGGGCTTCGATGGCCTGGGTGAAGGCGGTCCACTCGCTGTGGTTGAAGGCGAGGTGGGGGCGGTGGGGGTTCTTGTCGTCGCCGAGCCAGACGTCGCCGTTGTCGAAGCGGGCGATGATCACGCAGTCGCCGTTGTCATCAGCGGAGAAGGGCGACTTGACCCATTCGGCGTCAGCGGGATCGTGGGCATAGGGGTCGTGCATGAGACCTCCCGTTGGGCAGCGGCCCGGCCCGTGGGTGAACGGGTCGGGCCGGGAATGCAGTTAGGCGGTGAAGCGCGGGTCGCGGGCTTCGATGGCCTGGACGAAGGCGGTCCACTCGGCCTGGTCGAAGGCGAGGTGCGGGCGGTCGGGGTTCTTGTCGTCGCCGAGCCAGACGTCGCCGTTGTCGAACCGGGCGATGATCACGCAACTGCCGTTGTCATCGCCGGAGAAGGGGGACTTGGCCCACTCGGCATCGGTTGAGTTGTGGTCGTAAGGGTTGTGCTTCTTGCTCACGTCAGCTCTTCCAACTTGTGCTCAAGGGCGGCGATGGTCTCCTCCGGCGACAGGGCACAGCGCTGGAGTCGGGCGAAGGCCCGTTCGGCGCGTCGAACGTCGCGGCCGGTCCTACGCGGGAGCATACCGCCAACGGCTTCGATGAATACGAAGCCGTTTTCGGGATCGTCGGGGAACCTCATCAGGGTGAGTCCCGAGGTCAAGATGCCTTGTCGCCCGGCACTCAACGGCACTATCCGGATGCTGACATTCGGATACTGGGCGACTTTGATCGTGTGGCGGATCTGGTCGATCAGGACGCTCCGGTCGCCGGCGACCAGCAGGGCCACCTCGCCGAAGTACGCGTCGAAGTTGAGGACGGAATCCTTGGTCAGGCGGCGCTGACGCAGCATCCGGACCTCGGTCGCGGTTTCGATCTGCTCGTCATTGGGCGCGCTCAGACCGGCCGCGATCATCTCCTTGGCGTATCCCTCGGTCTGGACCAGACCGGGGAAGGCCGAAGGGAAGTAGTCGAACATCTGTGAGGCATCGGCTTCGAGATCGAGGTACTCGGCGAAAGCGGCCGTGATGCTGTCGGCGAAGTCCAGGCTGCGCCACCAACGCCGCGCAGGGCTTGCGCTGAGCAGACTCTCGAGGTCCTCTCGCTCCTGGCCCGTGATGCCGTAGTGGTCCAAGAGGATCTTCAAGTCAGCGCCACCGATCGGCTGGTGCGCGCGCTCCATTCTGCTGAGCCGGGCGGGGTTCCAACCCTTCAGCCCGGTCGTGGCGTCTGCCAGGGTCTTGTTGTTGTCCAGCCGCCAGGCACGCAGCTCTTCGCCGAGGCGGATCTGCCTGATTGCGGACAGCTCCTTGCTCAAGTGGCGCCCCTCCCTATCGGTGTGGACCGCCAGTCTTGCGGTTGCCTCGGCCCGTTTCAAGATCCACGGAATTGTGATTGCGTTCGGCTTGCAGGTTCGAATTGACATCCGTCACACTCAACGTGACCGCACGGACACGTACCTGACGTCGTGTCGAAGCGAAGGGGCACCCATGTCCGCGTTGAGCACACCTCTCCTCCGCACCTCCGAGCTCTCCCTCACCGAGCACTCCACCTCGGTGCGCATCGCCCGTCGCCACATCCGCAACCAACTCGGCCTCTGGGGCTACTGCGGCGACAAGGTCGACGACCTCGTCCTCATCGGCTCCGAGCTCGTCACCAACGCCGTCGTCCACGCCTGCCAGGGCGACGGCGAAGTCCGCCTCTACCTCCAGGAGTTCAGCGGCGACTGCCGGCTCGAAGTCTGGGACCCGCGCTTCGACCTGCCGCTCCAGAAGCCCCGGCTGCGCCGCTTCAACGAGGGCGGCCGGGGCATCCAGCTGGTCCGCGAGCTCTCGCTCGACTTCGGCGTCGTCGTCCGCCGGGGCTCGGGCAAGCGCGTCTGGGCGCGCGTCCTCCTCACCTGACCTCCCCACCCCACTCACCCCCGCCGACCACCCCGCAAGGAAGTCCACCCGCCATGCACCCCGCCGCGATCGCCTTCCGCAACCCCGCCGCCCTGCACGCCCGTTGCGACTACGGCCGCCCCCGTCGCCTCTACTTCGAGCCCGACTACGAGACCGGCGCCGCCGTCCCCGACCCCACCGCCTGGGAGCCCCTCCCCGGCGGCTACCCCGAGCGGTTCGCCCCCGGCTACTTCACCCCCGCCTCCGGTCTGGTCGAGCTGTTCCGGCTCCCCGACACCGTCACCGACCGCGACACCCTCGCCGCGCTGGTCGAGACCCTCGGCGATCCGCACCCCGTCACCCTCGGTGACGCCGACGACCCGCCCGGGCAGTCCACCACCCACGTCCTCCCCGAGTCCGGCCGGCGCCCCGGCCTCCACGTCGACAACCACCAGAACCTCCCCTACGGCGAGCGCCGGAAGGCCCGCCGACGACTCTGCGTGAACCTCGGCCCCGGCCCCCGCTACCTCCTCCTCGCCGACACCGACATCCTGACCATCTGCCGCTGCGTCCAGGAGCGCTACGAGGAGCACCGCCCCTCCACCGACGACCTGCGCATGTACCTCGCGCTGCACCGCCCGCTGCGCCTGCTCCGCCTGCGCATCGACCCCGGCGAGGGCTGGTTCGCGCCCACCTCCTTCCTCCCCTACGACGAGTCCACCGAGGGCCTGGCCCTGCCCTCCTCCACCTCCTCCTGGCTCGGTCACTGGGAGCCGCACCTCTTCGAGTCCCCGATCTGAGCGATCCGGCCGATCTGACCGATCTGTCCGTTCCGCGCGCCTGTGTCAGGCTGGTGAGGGAGCACCGCCGACATCGGGAGGCTCGTGATGGCCGAGATCAGGGTGAACGGGGTCGGGCTGCACTACGAGGCCCGAGGCGAAGGCCCCGGTGTCGTCCTGGTGCACGGCTCGTGGACCGACGCGGACTCCTGGGCCCGGGTGATGCCGGGCCTCGCCGAGTCCACCACCGTCGTCGCCTACGACCGCCGGGGCCACAGCCGCAGCGAGGACCCGCTGACCCAGGGCTCGGTGCACGAGGACGCCGCCGACCTGGCCGGGCTGATCGAGGGCCTCGGCCTCGCCCCGGCCTTCGTCTGCGGGAACTCGTACGGCGCGCTGATCGCGCTGCGGCTCGCCTCCGCCCGGCCCGACCTGCTGCGGGGGATCGCCGTGCACGAGCCGCCGGGCACCGGCGTCCTGCTCACCGACCCGGAGCTGCGGCCGATCGCCGCCGCCCTCGCCGTCCGGATCGCCGCCGTCCGGGAGCTGCTGGAGCAGGCGGAGTCGGCCGCGGCGGCGGAGCTGTTCGTGGAGACGGTCGCCTTCGGGCCGGGGGCGTGGGCCCAGCTGCCCGCACCGGTGCGGCACACCTTCATCCGCAACGCCCCGACCTACCTGGACGAGCTGCGGGACCCGGACGCGCTGGATCTGGACCTGACCGCGCTCGGCGACTTCACCGAGGCCGTGCTGCTCACGCAGAGCGACGACAGCCCGCCGATGTACGGCGAGGTGCTGGACATCATCGACCTCACCCTCGCGAAGGCGGAACGGCACCTCTACCAGGGCGCCGGTCACGCTCCGCACCTGTCGCAGCCGGAGGAATGGGTGCGGGTGGTGCTCCCGCGCGCATTGGTGTGAAACGGGCCTGAGGGGCGCGAAATCGGGAGCACACGCCCGCTCATGCGCCCTTCGCGGTGCGCTCCTCAGGGCGCCGTCACCAGCTCCTCCCCGCGCGGCGTCCGCCGGTACAGCACCTCCCGCCTGCTGCGCACCCGGCTGACCAGCCCCGAGCGGTGCAGCACCCCCAGGTGGTACGAGACCGTTCCGGCGCTGAGGAAGTGCCGGGCGGCCAGCGCCGCGGTGGTCGCCGGGTCGACCAGTGCGGCCAGCAGGTCCGCCCGGGTGGGCCCGACCAGCTGGGCCAGGGCGGGCGCGGGTGTCCGGGGCGCGGGCACGGACGGTGTGATCGGGTACATCAGCGTCGGCGCCCGGTGGCAGCCGTCGACCGTGTCGAGGATGACGTGGATCGAGCGGCTGACCAGCGTCGGCATCAGCAGCACCATGCGGGCCGGCAGGTTCACCTCGAAGCGGCTCTCCAGCTGGATCATCCCGTTCGACCAGGAGAGTTCCGGGGAGAGCGAGTTGAACAGCGAACCGGTGCCGTACCGGGCGACGTGCCGGCCGCGCTGGTCGATCTCGGCGTCCAGCACCGCGCGGGCGTCCGGCCAGTACGGGGCGACCGCCAGCTCCCAGTACCGGCCCAGCTCGTCCGCGACCCGCTCGGCGAAGTGGCGCGGGCCGCGCCGCAGCGTGCGCAGCACCACGTCCGGCAGCGGCCGGCCGGCCAGGTTGGCGGCGGGCAGCCCGTGGCGGACGGTGTCCAACTCGGCCAGCACCCGGTCCGGGTCGGCGCGGCGGACGGCCGTCAGCTGCTCGGCGATCGTCGGGTCCGGGCCGGTCGGGTGCGGGGCGAGGAAGTCGGGGAGGTAGCCGCCGGCCCGCTCCAGCGCCAGCCCGGACAGCAGCTCCAGCCCCTCCCGGCGCAGCACCCGGCGGGTCCGGCCGACCCAGGCGTACGGGCCGGTGCGGGAGTTGAGCGCAGAGGCGGCCATCAGGGTGTTGACCGCCTCGTGCAACGGGGAGACGACGAACCGGGTGCGAGCGAGCCCGGTCGAGTCGATCGTGAGCCGGATCATGCCGTCCACCCCTCTGCCGGCCGGCCGGAACGGTCGGCTTTGTCGCCCTTTCGGTCGTCAACCCTTCGACCCTGGTCGAATCCTGACACGAATGCTCGCCATCGAAGTCGCCCGGGCGCAGGCTTCTCCCGTGACCGCGTCAGCACGGACGCGGCGCGAGCGGAAGGAACCCCGACGAACATGACGAGCACGCGCGGCCGCATCGCCGCCCTGCTGGGCGCCGTCGCGGTGGTCGCCGGCACCACCCTGGCCGGCCCCGCCGTCGCCGCCCCGGCCGAACCCCAGCGCCACGGCGGCGGCGTCACCGGGCAGGCACCCTGCCAGGGCGCGCCCGAATTCACCTGCGGAACCCTCACCGTGCCGCTCGACCACAGCGGCCGGACCCCCGGCACCCTCCAGCTCGACGTGGCGATGACCGGCAACGCCGACGCCCCCAAGGGCGACCTGGTGTTCCTCGCCGGCGGCCCCGGCCAGCCCGGCGTCCCGCTGATCCGCCGGATCGCGAGCAAGCTGGAACCCGTCCTCAAGGACTACCGGCTGATCATGTACGACCAGCGCGGCACCGGCGAGCGGGCCCTCCAATGCCCCGGCCTCCAGGAGGACATGGGCTCCTCCGACCTCGCCGTACCCCGCAAGCAGTCCATCGCCGACTGCGCCACCGCCCTCGGCCCGAACGCCCGCTACTACAGCAGCGCGGACACCGTCGGCGACATCGACCTGCTGCGCCAGGCCCTCGGCGACCGGCGGATCACCCTGGACGGCGTCTCCTACGGCACCTTCGTCGCCGAGCGCTACGCCCTCGCCCACCCGGCGCACGTCGACCGGCTGGTGCTCGACTCGGTCGTGCCGCAGGGCGGCTACGACCCGATGGACCTGATCGCACTGCCCGCCACCGCCCGGGTGCTGCGCACCGCCTGCCAGGCCACCAGCTGCACCACCGACCCGGCCGCCGACCTCGCCACCACCGTGCAGAAGTACGGCAACGGCGCGCAGATCCTGGACGCGCTCACCAGCTACGAGTTCGCCGACCCCAACTACGGCGGGGTGCCGGAAGCCCTGCACGAAGCGGCCGGCGGCAACCCGCAGAAGCTCCAGTCCTTCATCGACGACGTCCACAAGAACGATGCCGCCCCGGCCGAACTGCTCAGCCAGGGCCTGCACGCCGCCACCCTGTGCGCCGACGGGCGCTACCCGTGGGGCTCCTCGGACACCCCCGTGGCGGGCCGGGCGGCCGCGCTGGAGCGCACCCGGAAGAACCTGACGGCCGAGCAGACCTGGCCGTACGACCCGGCGACCGCGACCGGCCTCGGCAGCCTGCTGGTCTGCCTGGACTGGCCGCGCGAGCAGGTGCCGCCGCTGCCGCCGGCGCACCGCAAGCTGCCGAACGTGCCGGTGCTGCTGCTCGGCGGGGACCGGGACCTCTCCACCCCGTACGAGTGGCTGTACCAGCAGGCGAAGCTGACGCACGACCCGCAGGTCGTGATCGTCCCGGGGGCGGCGCACTCGGTGCAGACCCGGGCGGCCAACCCGGCGGGGCGGCAGGCGGTCTACGACTTCCTGCTCAAGTAGCCGGTTCCTGCTCAAGCGGCCGGTTCCCGCTCAAGGAGCCGGTTCCTGCTCAAGGAGCCGGAAGGCGGCGGGCCGTTCCGCACAGGGGACGGAACGGCCCGGCGCTGCCTCAGAGTTCGGAGGAGTCCCAGCCGTCGTCCGGGAGGGACGGGTCGGGCCCCGGGCAGTCGACGTGGTCCCAGCCCCACATCATCACCTTGTACAGCATCCAGTCCGCGAGCGGCGGGTCCTCCCGGTTCTCGCGGTCGGTGAGGATCAGGGCCACCCAGACGTCCTCGACGGGCGAGAACTCCAGGGTCCGCTGGTCGGGCAGGTTCTCGTACTCCACCGTCCGCCAGGTGCAGCCCGCCGCGGTGAGTGCGGCGGTCAGCTCGGACTCGACGACGGCGGTCCGGTAGGTCCGCGTCCCGCCGCCGTCCACGGGGAGTTCGAGCTCGCCCTGCCAGGTCGCCAGGGACACCGACCGGAGCTGCCGGCAGTGGCAGAACACCGTGAGCGCGTCGCCGAAGCCGAAGGCGTGCGGCCAACGGCCCTCGCGGTGGATCCGGCCGCCGTCCCACGGGGCGCCGTAGCGGGCGGAGAGCTCGGACAGCCGGGCGCCGTACCGCAGTTCACCGAGGGCGCCGGTGGCGAAGAACCGGGTGAGCCGGTCGAGGAAGTCCGTCACCCCAGGCACCCGCGCACCGCCTCGATCAGCCGGTTGGCGCGGGCGTCGCCGTGGCCGATCATCCGGTTCGCGACGTAGCCGAAGCCGACGCCGAACTCGTCGTCACCGAAGGCGAACTGGCCGCCGGCGCCGTCGTTGCCGAAGCTGCGCGCGCCGAGCAGCGGGCGGAACCCGGCGGAGTCCAGCAGCAGGCCGGAGCCCCAGCGGGCGCCCATGTCGAAGCCCAGGAAGCCCTGGCCGGAGGAGACTTCGCGCACCGCGTCGGTCACGGTGTCGGCGGAGAGCAGCCGGGGGCCGCCGTCCAGGCCGGTGGCCGCGGCCGCGTACAGGCCGGCCAGCCCGGTGGCGGAGGCGACCGCGCCCGCGCCGGGCAGCTCGATCGCGTGCAGGGCCGGGTCGTTCCAGCCGTGCGGCACGTCCAGGCCGGGGAAGACCAGGGCGCCGTTCATGGTGACGATCCGGGTGAGCAGGTGCTCGGGGCCGGGCATCGGGCGGCGGCCCTCGGCCTCCACCAGCCGGGCCAGGCGCGGGAGTTCGCTCTCCGGCAGGCCGATCCACAGCGGCAGGCCGAGCGGCCCGGCGATCTCCTCGCGCAGGAACGCGCCCGGGGTCAGGCCGGTGATCCGGCGGATCACCTCGCCGACGGCGAAGCCGAACACGTGGCCGTGGTACTCGTAGCTGGTGCCCGGCTCCCAGAGCGGCTGCTGGGCCTCGATCGCGCGGATCACCGGATCCCAGGCGGCGACCTCCTCGAACGGGAGCACCGCGTCCAGGGCCGGGATGCCGGCCCGGTGGCCGAGGATCGTCCGGACGGTGACGTCCTGCTTGCCGTGGCGCGCGAACTCGGGCCAGTAGCGGGCGACCGGGGCGTCCAGGTCGAGGCGGCCCTGCTGGGCGAGCAGCAGGGCGCTGATGCTCACCGCGCCCTTGGCGCAGGAGAACACCGGGACGACGGTGTCCTGCGTCCAGGCCCGGCCGGTCCGCTGGTCGGCGGTGCCGCCCCACAGCTCGACCACCTTGCGGCCGCCGACGAAGACCGTGACGGCGGAACCGAGTTCGGGGAACTCGGCGAAGTTGCCCGCGAAGGCGTCCGCGACGGCGCCGAACCGTTCGTCGACCCAGCCCTGGTAGTCCTGCATGGTGTACCGCCCCGTTCCGCGAGCTCCAAGATCGTTGACCGGACCACGGTACGGCGCAGCGACGGCCGCGGCGAGGGGATTTACCCGGCTCGGGAAGGGTGGGGCGGATGGGGCGGGCGGGCCGTCGGCGGGTGGTCAGCGGGCCGTCGGCGGGCCGTCCGGCTCAGTCCGCGGTGGGGTCGTACAGCGGCGGGAAGTTGACCACCGGCTCCTCGTACGGGTGGGCGGCGCGTACGGCCGCCAGCACGGCGGCGGCCTGCTCGACGTGGCTCTCCGGGCGGATATCTCGATCTTCACGCGGGACATGCCGGGGACTCTGGCGGGCCGCCCGGGTGGGCGGGGCGGAGGGGACGGATGGCCGGGCGCGGGCGTGGGCAGGCTCGGGCGGACACGTCCGTACGCAGTGAGGGAGCTGCCGACATGACCGCAGTGCACGAATCCGTCCTGGACGCGATCGGCGGGACGCCGCTGATCCGCTTGGCCCGGCTGGGCGCCGGGATCGCCGCGCCGGTCTACGCCAAGGCCGAGTTCCTCAACATCGGCGGCAGCGTCAAGGACCGCGCCGCGCTGTCCATGGTGCTGGCCGCCGAGCGGGACGGGCTGCTGGGCCCGGGCGGGACGATCATCGAGGCGACCTCCGGGAACACCGGGATCGGGCTGGCCCTCGTCGGGCGGCAGCGCGGCTACCGGGTGATCGCCGGGGTGTCGGACAAGTCGGCGCCGGAGAAGGCCGACATCCTGCGGGCGTACGGCGCGGAGGTGGTGCTCGCACCGACGGCGCTGGCGCAGGAGGACCCGCGGCACCTGTTCAACGTGGTCACGCGGCTCAGCGAGGAGATCCCCGGCGCCTGGCTCGCCAACCAGTACGACAACCTGGCCAATCCCGACGCGCACCTCCGGACCACCGGCCCGGAGGTCTGGGAGCAGACCGGCGGCCGGGTGACCCACTTCGTCGCGGGCGTCGGCACCGGCGGCACCGTCACCGGCACCGGCGGGTACCTCAAGCAGGTGTCCGGCGGTTCGGTGACGGTGGTCGGCGCGGACCCGGAGTCCTCCTCCTACGGCGGCGGGGACGGCAGCCCGTGGTTCGTCGAGAGCATCGGCCACTTCCTCCACCCCGAGACGGTCGAGGACCGCTGGCCGCAGGCCTACCGTTCGGAGGTGGTCGACTCCTTCGAACGGATCCCGGACCGCGAGTCGCTGCTGACGGCCCGCCGGCTGGCCCGCGAGGAGGGCATCCTGGCCGGTCCCTCCTCCGGCACGGCGGTGGCGGCGGCGCTGCGGGTGGCGCGCGGACTGGGGCCGGAGGACCTGGTCGTGGTGCTGCTGCCGGACTCGGGCCGCTCCTACCTGTCCAAGGTGCACAGCGACACCTGGATGCGGGAGTGGGGCTTCCTGGAGGATCGGGAGGAAGCGGAGGAGGGGGGCGGCCTGCGGCGCCTGCTCGACGCGGCCGGGCCGCCGGTCGCCGTCGGCGCGGACCTGACCGTGGCCGGGGCGCTGGAGGCGCTGCGGGCGGCGCCCGGCGGGATCGCCCCGGCGGTGCTGGCGCGGGCGGCGCGCCCGTACGGGGTGAGCGCCACCGAGGTGGTCGGCTCGGTGTCCCGGGAGGTGCTCACGGCGGCGCTGGCCGAGGGCGGGGCCGAGCCGGACGACCCGGTGCGCCCGCTGCTCGGGCCGGCCCTGCCGACGGTCGGGGTCGGGCAGTCGGCCGCCGAGGCGCGGGCGGCGTTGGCGGGCGGGCGCCCGGCGGTGGTGGTGCTGGTGGACGGCCGGGCGGCCGGGGTGCTGACCCGGGAGGTCCTGGGCTGACCTCCCCGCGGCGGGACTTCGCGGGCTGACTCCCGCCGCGGGCCGTGTGTCTCAACCCCCCGCCGCGGGCGCCAGGATGGCGTGGATGACCCGGTCCAGGGTGCGGTCGAAGGCCTGGTCCGGGTCGGCGGGCGGGCCCGCGGTGGCGAAGGCCTGGGCCAGGTGGGGGTAGGCGCCGCTCATCGCCGCCTGGGTGAGGTAACCGACCATCTCCGCCTGCCACTTGGCGCCCGCGGCCGCCGTCTGCTCGTACTGGGCGAACTGGCAGATGAAGCCGTTGAACAGCGCCATCGCCTCCATCCGCGCCCCGCCCGGCAGACCGGTGGGGGCGGTGACGGCGAGGAAGTGGTCGGTGTAGCGCAGGGCGTTGGGGCCGATGCCCGGGCGGGCGAGGACCAGGGCGGGCAGCCAGGGGTGGCGGCGCAGAAGGGCGAGCTGCTCGTGCGCGAGGCCCGCCAGGTCGGCCCGGACGTCGCCGCTCGGCTCGGACGGCAGCCGGTACTCGGCGGTGGCCGCGTCGAGCATCAGGTCGAGCAGGTGCTCCTTCTTCGGCACGTAGTTGTAGAGCGACATGGTGCCCGCGCCGAGCGCGGCCGCGACCCGGCGCATCGAGACGGCCTCCAGGCCCTCGGCGTCGGCGATGACGATGGCGGCCGCCGCGATGGAGTCGCGGCTGTGGGCCGGCCGCGGGCCGCGGCCGGTGCGCTCGGGGCGTAGCCAGATCAGCTCGGGGGCCTCGGGCGGCGTGGGCCGCGCGGGCAGTTCGGTCCGGTCGGGCTGTTCGGCCCGCTCGATCCGCTCGGGCTGGTCGGGAGTGGTGGGGGGCTTGCTGGACGGCACTGGAAGATCACCTCGCTCCCCCATCTTAGATACGTACGTCGTACGTAGTAGCATGGCGTCCAGCTTCTACGTACGCTGTACCTAGAGAAGGGCGTAGCCATGTCCGACACCTCCCGACCCGCCATCGAGATGGCGGGCGTGCGGAAACGCTTCGGAGCCACCGAGGCCCTGCGCGGCCTCGACCTGACCGTGCCGGCCGGGACCGTCTGCGGTCTGCTCGGCCCCAACGGCGCCGGCAAGACCACCGCCGTGCGCGTCCTCGCCACCCTGGTCGCCCCCGACGAGGGCACCGTCCGGGTCGCCGGGTACGACGCCGTCCGCGAGGCCGAGGAGGTCCGGCGGGCGATTGGCCTGGCCGGCCAGCACGCCGCACTGGACGAGGGCATCACCGGCCGCGACAACCTCCGGCTGTTCGGCCGGCTGCACCGCCTCGGCGCCCGCCGGGCCCGGGAGCGCGCCGACGAACTGCTCACCCGCTTCGGCCTCGACGAGGCCGGCGACCGGCTGGTGCGCACCTACTCCGGCGGCATGCGCCGGCGCCTCGACCTGATCGCCAGCCTGGTCACCAGCCCGCCGGTGCTGTTCCTGGACGAGCCCACCACCGGGCTCGACCCGCGCAGCCGCCAGGGGATCTGGGACACCGTCAAGGAGTTGGCCGACGGCGGCACCACCGTGCTGCTCACCACCCAGTACCTGGAGGAGGCCGACCGGCTCGCCGACGACGTCGTGGTGGTCGACCACGGCGCCGCGATCGCCACCGGCCCACCTGAGCGGCTCAAGGCGGCGATCGGCAGCCAGGTCTCGGTGACCCTGGCCACGGTGGAGCAGCTCGCCACCACCGCCGTGGTGCTGTCCGCCCTGTCGGGCGGCGACGCGCAGGTGGACGTCGCCGAGCGGACGGTCACGGTGCTGACCACACCCGGGGTGTCCGTCCTGCTGCCCGCGCTGGTGCGGGAGTTGGACGGAGCCGGGGTCGTCGCCGAGGACGTCGCCGTCCGGGCGCCCTCGCTCGACGACGTGTTCCTCGCCCTCACCGGGAAGACCCGGGAGAACGCCGAGCTGGGGAGGGCCGCCTGATGGCCACCGCCGTCCGCACGTCCGCCCGCACCGCCGTCCCCGCCGCCGCGCGCCCCTCGCTCGGCGCCCGGCTGGTCTCCGACACCTGGACGTCGATGCTCCGCATCCTGCTCAACTACCGCCACTCGCCCGGCCTGCTGGCCGCCTCGCTGGGCGTTCCGGTGGTCATGGTGGTGGTCTTCGGGTACGTCTTCGGCAGCGCCATGCAGGTGCCCGGCGGCGGGGACTACCGGGAGTTCCTGATGCCCGGACTGTTCGCCATGGTCGCCACCAACGGCATCATGCCCACCATGGTCGGCGCCGCCCGGGACGTCGGGCGCGGGGTCACCGACCGGCTGCGCTCGATGCCGGTCTCCCGCACCGGACTCCTGCTCGGGCAGAACCTCGCCGACCTGCTGGTCAGCGTCGTCGTGCTGGCCCTGCTGGCCCTGGTCGGACTCGCCGCCGGCTGGCGCGCCCGGCACGGCGCCGCCGACGCGCTGGAGGGGTTCGCACTGCTGCTGCTCTTCCGCTTCGTGATGACCTGGGTCGGCACGCTGCTCGGCCTGGCCGTCGGCAAGGAGGAGGCCGCCGGGCAACTCTCCGTCGTCGTCTTCCCGTTGGCGATGGTCACCAACGCCTACGTGCCCACCGGCGGGATGCCCGGCTGGCTGCGGGTGATCGCCGACTGGAACCCGATCAGCTCCGTGGTGGAGGCGAGCCGGGAACTCTTCGGCAACCCGGCGGCGCCCGGCTCCGCGTGGCCGATGCAGCACGCCGTCCTCGCCACGCTGCTGTGGAGCGCCGCCCTGCTGGCGCTCTGCGGGCCGCTGGCCGTACGGAAGTTCGCCACGCACGGGCGGTGACCCGCCGGGGCACCGTAATGTGCTGGACACCGTGGCCGGTGTGGCTTTAGGTGGGGCGCCATGGAGTACACCCACCTCGGCCGTACCGGCCTGACCGTCTCCCGCCTCTGCCTCGGCACCATGAACTTCGGCCCCCACACCGAGGAGGCCGAGGCCCACCGCCTCATGGACACCGCCCACGAGCGCGGCATCAACTTCTTCGACACCGCGAACTCCTACGGCCGCGACAGCGAGGGCAACCTCCAGGGCCGCACCGAGGAGATCATCGGCCGCTGGTTCGCCCAGGGCGGCGGCCGCCGCGAGCGCACCGTCCTGGCCACCAAGGCCTACGCGAACACCAGCGACTGGCCCAACGACGGCAAGCTCTCCGCCCTCGCCATCCGCAAGGCCGTCGAGGCCAGCCTGCGCCGGCTGCAGACCGACCACATCGACCTCTACCAGATGCACCACATCGACCGGGCCACGCCCTGGGAGGAGATCTGGCAGGCGATGGAGGTCCTGGTCGCCCAGGGCAAGATCATCTACGTCGGCTCCAGCAACTTCGCCGGCTGGCACCTCGCCCAGGCCCAGGAGGCCGCCCGCTCCCGGCACTTCCTCGGCCTGGTCAGCGAGCAGTCCCTCTACAACCTCCTCGACCGGGCGATCGAACTGGAGGTCATCCCCGCCCTCCAGCACTACGGCCTCGGGCTGATCCCGTGGTCCCCGCTGCGCAGCGGCCTGCTCGGCGGCGTCCTGCGCAAGGAGCGCGAGGGCACCCGCGGCCGCAGCGCCCTGGGCTACGCGAGCGAACTCCTGGACAAGCACCGCGAACAGCTCCAGGCCTACGAGGACTTCGCCGACGAACTCGGCACCGACCCGGCCGACCTCGCGCTCGCCTGGCTGCTCTCCCGCCCCGCCGTCACCGCCCCCATCATCGGCCCCCGCACCCCGGCCCACCTCGACGCCGCCCTCCGGGCGCTCGACCTGGACCTCGACCAGAAGACCCTGGACCGCCTCGACGAGCTCTTCCCCGGCCACAAGCCGGCCCCCGAGGACTACGCCTGGTAGACCCGCGGGCCGCCCGGCCCCGGCACCCCGCCGTCCGGGGTGCCGGGGCCGGTGCGCGAGCGGCCGGTGCGGGAGGAGGCGGTGCGCGAGCGGCCGGTGCGCGAGGGGCCGCGGACGCGCCGCCCCGACGCCCCGGCGCTGTGGTAGCAAGACGGGTATGACGGAACGGATCAGGGAGCGGGACCGGGGCGCCTACCACCACGGGGCGCTGCCGGAGGCCTTGGTGGCGGCGGCGTTCGAGGTGCTGGACGAGCAGGGCCAGGAGAAGGTGAGCGTGCGGGAGGTGGCGCGCCGGGCCGGGGTCTCGGCGGGGGCGCCGTTCCGCCACTTCGCCGACAAGCAGGCGCTGTTGACGGCGCTGGCGGACCGGGTGCTGGCGGACTTCGCGCGCTGGCAGGAGGCGGAGGTGGCGGCCGCCGAGGCGGTCGGCGGATCGGCGATGCGGGCGCTCGGGCTGGGCTTCGTCCGGTACGCGCTGCGCCATCCGCGGCGGTTCGAGCTGGTGCGCTCGCGGGTGTTCTCGGCTCCCCGGGACCCGCAGCTGCGGGAGCAACTGGACGGCCTGGACCGGGCGTTCGCCGGTCTGGTGGTGGCGGACCAGCAGGCCGGGCGGGTCGGCCCCGGCGATCCGGAGCTGGTGCTGCTGTCCGGGCAGGCGCTGGTGTACGGGCTGGCGCAGATGATCGTGGACGGCTACCTGCCCGCCGAGCGGGCGGAGGAGCTGGCCGTCCGGGTCCTGGACACCTTCCGCGCGGGGATCGCCGGGACGGTCAACCCACCTGAGCGGTAACGGAATTGTGGCTGCGGCGAACCTTGACCGGCCAGGTGCGCGCTGATGTAATCGCCGATTACATGAGCGCGAGTCGTGAGTCGCGAGTCGAGAGTGCGAGTCGTGAGCGCGAGTACCGGGAGGCACAGATGCCGCTGTTCGCCAAGCCGCAACCGGGCTACACCACCGCCGGCGCCACCGGCGACACCGTGGTGCTGCTGATCGGCATGCGGATCAACCGCTTCTGGGCGGTGCACCACTGGGGCCCGGTGATGTTCGCGATGTTCCGGATGCTCTACGAGCTGGCCCGCAGCCCCGAGCGCGGCCTGCGCGGCCGCATCCTGCTCACCGCCTCGCCGCGGACGTACTACGTCGTCCAGTACTGGGAGTCGAAGGAGCACCTGTACCGCTACGCGAGCGCACCGGACGGCTTCCACCACACCGTCTGGGGCATAGCCAACCGGAAGATACGGGAGGGCAAGCTGCGCGGTCACGTCGGGCTCTGGCACGAGACGTACATCGTCCCCGAGGGCGGCTACGAGTCGATCTACTTCGACATGCCGGCGTTCGGCCTGGCCGGCGCCACCGGCCAGCTGCCGCTGGAGGCGCGCGGCCGGCACGCCGCCCAGCGCCTGGCCTTCCGCTCGGGCGCCGGCTCCGATGGGGCGGGCGGCGCGGGGCAGGCGGAGGGTGCGGTGGCCGGTCCGGACGGCCTGAGCTGCCCGTACGTCGCGGACGGTGCCGACGACCGGACGGGCGCTCAAGGAGTGTCGTGAGTCCGTCCGGCGACCCCGGTGTGGGAGCGTCGGGGGATGGTCGATCAGGAGGGCGCCGTGCGGCCGGCGCGGGTGGTGCACGAGGTGCCGTACCGGGCGCAGTGGGAATCCGCGGAGCTGGTGCGGGACATCGTCGACGGGCGGCTGGACGCCGCGCGGGACCCGCGCTGGGGGCAGTCCGGGGCCGCCACCCCGGAGGAGTACGCCTGGTGGTCCTGGCGGCTCTGCGGCGTCGCCTGCCTGCGGATGGCCCTGGAGCACTGGTGGGGCGTCACCCCGGCGGCGATGGTGCTGGCCCGTGAGTGCCTGGCGGCCGGCGCGTACGTCCGGGACGGCGACAGCCTGCGCGGGCTGGTCCACGTGCCGTTCGCCGACTACGCCCGGCGGCGCTGGGGACTGGCCGCCCGGGCGACGGAGTCGACGCCCGCGCAGGTCGCGGACGAGCTGGCGGCCGGGCGGCTGGTGATGCTCTCGGTGCACCCGTCGATCCGGGAGCCGCACGGGCCCGAGCCGGTGCGGCGCGGCGGCCACCTGGTGCTGGCGGTGGGGGCCACCGGGACAGCACTGCTGATCCACAACCCCTCCGGCTTCCCGGGGGAGTCGCAGGCCTTCGCCCGGGTGCCGTGGCGCTCCTTCGGACCGTTCTACGCCGGGCGGGGCATCGTGCTCGGCCCGCCCGGCGCCGACGACGGTCAGGTGTTGTCCGGCAGCCCCACCGGGTAGAACGGCAGGCTGCTCCGGCACAGGGCCGAGATCGGCTTCAACGCGGCGGCCAGGGAATCGAGTTCGGCGCGCGGGTAGTCCTCCCAGACGCGCGCGGCGGCCAGGTCGGTGGCGGCCTCCAGGGCCTGGTGGTGGGTCCGGCCCAGCTCGGTCAGCGAGCCGGTCGCGGTCAGCCAGCCCCGCTCGACCAGACGCTCGGCGGCGGCCTCCCACTCGGTGTCCGTCCAGCCGCGCACCGGCTGGAGCTGCTCGCGCCGCATGTCCATCGCGCAGCGGACCACCAGGGCCTCGCAGCCGTCCAGCCCGGCCGCGACCAGCGCGGCCACGTGACCGTCCCCGCGGTGCTCGCGCATCACGGTGGCGGCCCGCCAGAGCCGCTCGTACAGCCCCGGCGGGGCCGGGAGCGCCGCGTTGGCGGCGGCCAGCACCCGGCCGGCGCAGTCCAGCCGCTCGGCGGACTGCTCCAGGGTCTCGACCGCCCGCTCGACCAGACCGCGGTCCACGTGCTCCAGCAGCCGGGCCAGCGCGCCGCCCGCACCCTTGCTGCGGGCGGCCAACGCCTCCTCCGGGCTGGCCAGCGACCACAGCGCGGGCAGGGCCCGCTCGACCATCGCCGGGGCGAAGTTGAAGAACGCGGCGGTCACCGGCGGCGCGTCCACCGCGCCGAGCGGGGCGGAGCGGCCGGCGAAGTAGCCGCGCCAGAAGCCGCGCAGGCCGGCCGCCTCGAAGGCGTCGCGACACTCGGGCTCGAAGTAGGTGACGGCGTGCACCGGCTCGAAGAGCCACCAGAGCGCGCGGGCGGGATGGACGAGATCGGCCATCGGGAGACCTTCCTCGGACGGGGCTCCGGGCGGGCGCGGGGAGCTCGGCTGGTCGGTACGGCGGCGGCGGTCGCGCGGGTGGCGGAGCGTCGGGGCCGCCCGGGCGGGTGCGTGGGCCGTTCACGTGCTGATGACCACGGGGACGGCCCCGGTAATCCCCGGCGGGGTGTGACGACGGTCACGTGCGGGGTCGTCGGGGGGTGGCCGGGGGTGCTCGGGTGGGTGGTCGGGGGCGGTCGGGCGGGTCTCGGGTGGGTCCCCGGGTGGGGAGCCGCTCAGGCCCGCACCGGCGGCATCGCGAGCGGGTCGATCGGCATCTCCGCCCGGCAGATCGCAGCGATCGGCCGCAACGCGGCGCTCAGGCGGTCGAGTTCGCCGTCCGGCCGGTGCTCCCAGACCCGGCCGGCGGCCAGGTCGGTGGCCGCCTCCAGCTCCCGGTGCCGGATCCGGCCCAGCTCGGTGACCGCGCCCGCCGCCGTCAGCCAGCCCCGGCCGACCAACCGCGCCGCCGCGGCCTCCCACTCCTCGTCCGTCCATCCCCGCAGCGGCTGGAGCACCCTGCGGGAGGCGCCCGTGGCGCAGTGCAGCACCGGCGCCTCGCAGCCGTCCAGCCCGGCGGCGACCAGCGCGGCCACGTGGCCGTCCCCGCGGTGCTCGCGCAGCACGGTCGCGGCGTGCCACAGCCGCCCGTACACGTCCGCGTCCATGGGCCGGGGCAGCGCGGCGTTGGCGGCGGCCAGCACCCGGCCCGCGCAGTCCGCCCGGTCCACGGCCTCCTCCAGCGCCGTCGCCGCGGTCTCGACCAGCTCGGGCGCCACCGGCGCCAGCAGCCGGGCCAGCACCGCCGCCGAGCCCTCGGTCCTGGCCGCGAGCACCCGCTCGGGGCTCGCCCTGGTCCACACCTGGGGGAGGGCGCGTTCGACCGCCGCCGGGGCGAAGCTGAAGAACGCGGCGATCACCGGCGGGGCGCCCACCGCGCCCAGCGGGGCCGAGCGGGCGGCGAAGTAGCCGTGCCAGCCGCCGTCCAGCCCGGCCGCCTCGAAGGCCGCCCGGCTCTCGGGCTGGAGGAAGGTGACGGCGTACACCGGTTCGAAGAGCCACCACAGTGCGCGGGCGGGGTGGACGGGTTCGGACAATCGAGACACCTTCCTCTTCCTCTTCCTCGTCGTGGGCGGGGCCCGACGAACGGGAGGGCACCGGCGGTCGCTCCAGAGCTGACCGCCACCGGGGCCGTCCCGGCAACCCGGGCAGCGTGTGATCACGGTCACGCGCCGGTCGGCGGGTGCGGTCGACGGCCGTACGGCGCGAGATGATGGCCCGAGGCGCCCGCCCCCCGGGTGCCCAGCCCCTGCAAGCCCTCGTACGAAGGTAGTCGGCCATGCCCCAGATCAGCCCCAGCATCCTCTCCGCCGACTTCGCCCGGCTCGCCGACGAGGCCGAGGCGGTCCGGGGCTCCGACTGGCTGCACGTGGACGTCATGGACAACCACTTCGTGCCCAACCTGACCCTCGGCGTCCCGGTGGTCGAGTCGCTCGCCCGGGCCACCGACATCCCGCTCGACTGCCACCTGATGATCGAGGACCCGGACCGCTGGGCCCCGCAGTACGTCGAGGCCGGCGCCGGCTCGATCACCTTCCACGTGGAGGCCGCCGCCGCCCCCGTCCGGCTGGCCCGCGAGATCCGCGCCAAGGGCGCCCGCGCCTCGATGGCGCTCAAGCCGGGCACCCCGATCGAGCCCTACGAGGACCTGCTGCCCGAGCTCGACATGCTGCTGATCATGACGGTCGAGCCCGGCTTCGGCGGCCAGGCGTTCCTGGACATCATGCTGCCGAAGATCCGCCGCACCCGTGAGCTGATCGCCAAGCACGACCTGGAGCTGTGGCTGCAGGTCGACGGCGGCGTCTCGGCGGCCACCATCGAGCGCTGCGCCGAGGCCGGCGCGGACGTGTTCGTGGCCGGGTCGGCCGTCTACGGCGCGGCGGACCCGGCCGAGGCCGTCCGCAGCCTGCGCGAGCTCGCCGCCGGGGCGAGCAAGGACGCCTGGTGGGCCTGCGAGCACTGAGCCGCCCCACCGCAGCCCCGCCCGCCGGGGCGGCCGCCGGATGGCCGGGCACGGGTGGAGGAACCCCGCACCGTCACGGATGATCGGTGACGGTGCGCCCTCCCCGGCCCGGCCCTTCCCATGACGGTGGTGGAACCGCGATGAGCAACCTCGACCTCAAGCCCGCCCCGACCACCTGCGGCCGCGAGGCCAGCAGCGGACCGGTGCAGGACCTGCTGACCGGACGCCTGGTCCAGCTCGGCGAGAGCACCGCCGTCCGCCGACTGCTCCCCAACCTGGGCCGCCGGATGGTGGGCGCCTGGTGCTTCGTCGACCACTACGGCCCGGACGACATCGCTGACGAACCCGGGATGCAGGTGCCGCCGCACCCGCACATGGGCCTGCAGACGGTCAGCTGGCTGCACAAAGGGGAGGTCCTCCACCGCGACAGCCTCGGCAGCCTGCAGACCGTCCGGCCGTACGAGCTGGGCCTGATGACCTCCGGGCGGGCGATCTCCCACTCCGAGGAGTCCCCGCGCCCGCACGCCCGCTACCTCCACGGCGCCCAGCTCTGGGTCGCCCTCCCGGACGCCCACCGGCACACCGCCCCCTCCTTCGAGCACCACCCCGACCTGCCGGTGGTCACCGCGCCCGGCCTGCGCGCCACCGTCATCCTCGGCACCCTGGACACCGCCACCTCGCCCGGCACCACCCACAGCCCGCTGGTCGGCGCCGACCTCGCCCTCACCGAGGGCACGGACCTCCGGCTCCCGCTGGTCCCCGAGTTCGAGTACGCCGTCCTCGCCATGACCGGCCGGATCGACGTCGACGGCGTCCCCGTCGAACCCGGCTCGATGCTCTACCTCGGCTGCGGCCGTCGCGCGCTCCCGCTCCTCGCCCGCTCCGACGCCTCGGCGCTGCTCCTCGGCGGCGAGCCCTTCGAGGAGCAGATCGTCATGTGGTGGAACTTCATCGGCCGCTCGACGGAGGACATCGCCCAGGCCCGTGCCGACTGGACGACGGGCGACCGCTTCGGCGAGGTCCACGGCTACGCCGGCGCCCGCCTCCCCGCCCCGGAACTCCCCGCCGTCCCGTTGAAGCCCCGCGGCCGCGAGCGCTGAGCCCGGCCGGGTGTGCTGCCGAGCCCGCCACCGGCGTGACCGGCCCGTTTGCGCAGGGCCGCTGCTGGGCGTAGTGTTCTCTAGCTGCTCGGCTGGGAGCACCGGACACGCGTAGGCGCGGACGGTCCCGGAGCAGCCAATCCCTTGAAACACCACTTCCCGTCCTGGGCCGTGTCGCGTTCGCTTTTTCGCGCCTCGGCCCGCGGTTAATTCGGCGTGCGCGTTTATGGGGATTGCGGCTGGATTCGCTTTTCGGAGCGGGGGTCGGCTAGAGTTTGAAACGTCGGACGGGGCGCCAAGCCGCAGAAGACACCAGCAAATCGGATGAATGAAACTCCGGAAAACGGAGCGGAAAACATCTGGTAAGCTGGAAACACGAAAGAACGAAGCGCCCGGAGGGCCCGCTGGAAGGCGGTCCGAAGGAAGCGTCCGTTCCTTGAGAACTCAACAGCGTGCCAAAAGTCA
>NZ_JBHWIV010000030.1:0-90402 GCF_042731675.1 Kitasatospora sp. NPDC059827
GGGCGGGTCAGCCCGTCCCGGCGTCCGCGTGCTTCGCGTTGACGGCCCGGCGCAGGGCGCGCGGGACCGGGCCGGCCGCCGGGGCCAGCTTGTCGATCCGGGCCCGGAACTCGCGCCGGTGGCGCCAGGTCAGGGCCGTACTCAGCCGGGCCGCGTCGACCAGGGCGACCAGCGCCGCGTCCGCCGGGTCGACCCGGCTGAACGGGCCGCTCAGCGCCGAGGTGACGCTCGCCGCCAGCGCCTTGCGCACCCGGGGCTCCGTCAGGGTGACCCGGGCGACCGGGAAGATCCCGAGCACCCGGTGCTCCTCGACCCGGATCCGCCCGGCGGCCGCGAGCCCGTCGCGGACCACCCGCGCCGACCTCCCCCGGCGCCCGATCCAGCTCCACCAGGTGCGCCGCCGCCCCTGGCGGATCTGCTCCAGCAGCGCGGCGGAGAGCGGGTCGAGCCCGCCGGTCGGGCCGTCGACGGCGGCCGGGTGGCGGCCGTCGTCACGGATCAGCCCGCGGCGGAGGAGCTCGGTGAGCGCCGCCGCCCGCAGGGCCAGGTCCAGGTCGGTCGTGCGGGTGAGCCGCCCGCGCTCGGGGTCGTAGGCGAGCAGGTAGAGCTTCTCGGGCAGATTGACGGGAAGGTCCATCTCGGTCTCCGAAGGATCAGGGACGATCTGCGGAGCGCCCGGCCGCTGCGGTCAGTCCTCGGCGGGACCGCCGTCCTCCGGGCTCTCCTTGGGCGGTCGGCCGCGCCGGGGAAGCCGGGCCGCGCCGCTGGGCATCCGGCCGGCCTCGCCGAGGGCGCGGCGGAGCACGAACTCGATCTGGGCGTTGGTGCTGCGCAGTTCGTCCGCGGCCCACCTCGCCAGTGCGTCGTGAACCGAAGGATCCAGTCGCAACAGGAGCTTCTTCCGTTCCGTCGCCAACGCCGCGCCCTTACTGGTAGAGGGAGCCCGTGTTCACGACGGGCTGGGTGCCCCGGTCGCCGCAGAGCACCACCAGGAGGTTGCTCACCATGGCGGCCTTGCGCTCCTCGTCCAACTCCACCACGTCCCGCTCGGCGAGCCGGTCCAAGGCCTCCTCGACCATACCGACGGCGCCCTCGACGATCAGCCGCCGGGCGGCCACCACGGCCCCGGCCTGCTGCCGCTGGAGCATGACCTGGGCGACCTCGGGCGCGTAGGCGAGCCGGGTGATCCGGGACTCGACGACCCGCACACCGGCCGAGGCGACCCGGGCGGCGATCTCGGCGGACAGCTTGCGGGCGATCTCGTCCGCGCCGTCGCGCAGGGACAACTGCCCCTCGTGGTGGGCGTCGTACGGGTAGCTGGTGGCGATGTGCCGGACGGCCGTCTCGGTCTGGATGGCGACGAAGTCGACGTAGTCGTCCACCTCGAACACCGCCATCGCGGAGTCCTCGACCTGCCAGACCACCACGGCGGCGATCTCGATCGGGTTGCCGTCCGCGTCGTTGACCTTGGCGGTCTCGGTCTCGTGGTTGCGGATCCGCAGCGAGATGTGCCGGCGGCTGGTGAAGGGGTTCAGCCAGCTGATCCCCTCGGCGCGGATCGTCCCCCGGTAGGTGCCGAGCAGCTGGACCACCCGGGCCGAGCCGGGCGAGACGACCGTCAGCCCGCAGAGCAGGACCAGCGAGCCGAGCAGCAGCAGCGGTCCGAGGACCACCAGCGGAACGCCCAGGCCCTTGTCGCCACCGGCGAGTTGGACCCCGCCGGTGATCAGTCCGGCGAGCCCGGCGAGCACGCCCAGCAGGGCGCCGCCGAGCACCGGCAGCCCCGGAGCTCCGGTGATGACCCGCTCGGTGACCCTCGGGGCCGGGAGGTCGAGGACGGGGCCGTCCTCGACGGAGACGTGCGGTGCGGTCATGGGACCGACTCCCCCCTTGTGCGATGTGCGCCGCGCGGACGTCCGCTGCAGCTGTCAAAGTGATATCACTTTTTGGCGGCACCGCACCAGGGGTGGACGCGGGCCGACGCGGCCAGGCGCTCCGCGGTCCCGTTGTCGTCGATGGTCCCGGGAAAGAACCCGGCGCCCGTAGGAATCGGCCACCGCGTGCACGGCTGCGCGGCAGGCGGGATGTACGGGTCCCACGCGACCCCGGAAGGCCACGGGCCGGACCGGTCCCCGGGTCCCCAGGGAGGGTGAACCTCGGCGTGTAATCGCCACGGAGGATGTTTGCGCGCGTACAGTCTGTTCTCGCTGCGCCTGGAGCCCCGTCGGCCGACGGGCCGCACGGGGGTGGGAGAAGTGGGGCGGGTGGGACTCGAACCCACGACCAAGGGATTATGAGTCCCCTGCTCTAACCGGCTGAGCTACCGCCCCGGTTCGCCGCGCGTGCCGGTCGTCGGCCACGGCAGCAGCAGACGGCCCCGCGAGGCCGTCCCGGGCAGCATAGCCGGTCGATCACCCGTGGTGCGCGCCGGGGGCGCAGCTGGGTGCGGGAGGGCGCGCGCCCTCCCCGGTGGCGGGCTCCGGGTGGCGGTGGAGGGTCCGGACAGGGCAGCCTGGGCTGATGACGATGCGTGGGGCGGGAGCGGCGGCCGGAGGACTGGTGCTGGCCTTCGCGCTGGCGGGGTGCACCACCGCGGCGCGGCCCGGCACCGTCGCCCCGACGGTCACCTCGGCCCCGCCCGGTGCCGCCGACGCCCACGGCTGGAGCAAGCAGCGCTTCAAGGGGGCGATCGGCAAGCACACCGGGGTCACCCGCACCGCCAAGCCCACCGTGCTCAACGGCCTGGTCGGCGCGGTGTTCACGCGCAACGCGGACGGCGACCACTTCTGCACCGCCAGCGTGGTCGACAGCGCCGGGCTCAACCTGATCGTCACCGCCGCCCACTGCGTCTGGGACCCGAGGATCGGCCAGCGCAGCGACCTGGTCTTCGTCCCCGGCTACCGCAACGGCGACACCCCGAGCGGGGTCTGGCCGCTGCTGGCGGTCAGCGTGGACGACGGCTGGAAGGACCACGCCGACCCGGACATGGACGTCGCCTTCGCCGTCGTCCAGGCGCAGAACGGGCAGCAGGTGCAACAGGTGCTCGGCGCCAACAAACTGGGCGTCAACCGCGGCTACCAGGTCCCGGTGCGGGTGACCGGCTACCCGGGCAGCAGCGACGTCCCGATCACCTGCTCCAACACCACCACCGAACAGAGCGCCACCCAGCTGCGGATCGACTGCCCGGACTACACCGGCGGCACCAGCGGCAGTCCCTGGGTCACCGACTTCGACCCGTCCACCAGGACCGGCACCGTGGTCGGCGTGATCGGCGGCTACCAGGAGGGCGGGAACAGCCCGGACACCTCGTACAGCAGCTACTTCGGCGACCGGGTCCAGGCGCTCTACGACCGGGCCACCGGCTGACCGGGCCGGCCCCGGGCCGATTCGAACACCCGGCAGTGGCGCCGCCGGGCACGGCCTGGTAGATCTTCCTCTCGAACGGCGGAACGCACGGCCCGGATGCCCGCCCCGAAGAACGAGACGGAGCCCCGATGGCCCCCCGCCCGGTGCCGCCCGCGCGCGCGGCCGGAGCGACCGCGCTGGCCGCCCTGCTGCTGACCGCCGGCACCGCGTGCGGCAGCGGGCCGGACGCGGCGCCGAACGCCGAGGTCGCCCAGCAGAGCGCGGCCCGCGACCGGATCGGCACGCTGTCCGTCCACAGCGCCCAGGGCCCCCGGTCCTGCACGGCGAGCGTGGTGCGCAGCCCCGCGCGCAACCTGCTGGTCACCGCCGCGCACTGCGTGCAGAACCAGCGGGTCGGCCTGCTGGACGGCCTGGTGTTCACCCCCGGCTACCGCAACGGGTACTCCCCGTACGGGAGTTGGCAGGTGCAGTCGATCACCGTCGATCCCCGCTGGGCCTCCGACGACGACCCGGACTACGACGTGGCCTTCGTCACCGTCCGCCCGGCCGACGGCCGGCAGGTCGAGGAGGCGGTCGGCGGCAACCCGCTCGGCACCGGCCGGGGCGTCGGACTGGCGGTCTCGGTGACCGGCTACCCGAACGAGAGCGACGAACCGATCACCTGCGCGGTCCGGACCAGCTCGCAGAGCGCCACCCAGGAGCGCTTCGACTGCGGCGGCTACACCGACGGCACCAGCGGCAGCCCGTGGGTGACCGGCGACGGCACGGTGGTCGGCGTGATCGGCGGCTACCAGGAGGGCGGGGACACCCCGGGCACCTCGTACAGCGTGGCCTTCGACCAGCGGATCGCCGACCTGTACCGGCGGGCGACCACCTGATCCCCGCCGCCCTCACCCCGGCCCGTCCTCGGCGCCGGGGCGGGCACGGCGGGGTGACGCACACGACACCGGGGCGGACAACACGAAGGCCCCCCGGTCGTCCGAGGGGCCTTCGCTCTGAGCAGTCACCGGGCGGACCCGGTGCAGCTCCCGCAATTGGACTCGAACCAATAACCTGCCGATTAACAGTCGGCTGCTCTGCCAATTGAGCTATGCGGGATCGCGGTACTCAACTTCTGTACCACGGGCGGGAATCGGACTCCGAGGAGCACTACTCCCGAGCTCCCCCAATTGGACTCGAACCAATAACCTGCCGATTAACAGTCGGCTGCTCTGCCAATTGAGCTATGGGGGATCGGCTTCCGCTTCGGCTCCCGTGACCCGGGCTCCTCGGCGCTCGCTGCGGGACATACATTAGCGCACTCGGGGGGGTGGTCCGCCAATCGTTTCCCCGGCCGCCCCGAACCGCCGGTCCGGCGTGCCCCGCGCGCGCCCCCGACGGCACCCGGGGATGCTGGGGGCGCGGACGGTTCGCCGTCCCGGGCAACGGGTAGGGCAATGCGGCAGAAGGCCGCCAGGAGAGGGTGGGTCCGATCATGTGGAAGCTGTCGTTGGCCGCGGGTTTCGCGGCCGGCTACGTCCTCGGCTCGCGGGCCGGGCGCCGGCGCTACGAACAGATCACCGAGGTCACCCGGCGGATCGCCCGGAACCCGACCGTGCAGGGGGCCACCGACCGGGCGCGGCAGCAGGCCGGGGCGGTGGCCGGGAAGGCGGCCGGTGCCGTCGCGGACCGGGTCGGGGACAAGCTGCCGAACGCCGTCACCGACCGCGTGCCGTACTTCACCCGCTCCCGGGCGGAGGACGACGGCTGGGGCACCGTCCGCCCGTGACCGGGCGGTAGCCACCGTCCGTGACGGGGCGGTGATCCCCCGGCAAAGGAGATCCCAACGCCCGGTCCCGAACCGGCAACGGCTCACCCGGCCCGGACGCGTCCCGGGCCGGGCTGAGGCATGATCTCGACATGGCCATCGTCGCGGGGATAGACAGCTCGACCAGCCGCACCAGGATCGTCGCGTGCGACGCCGACACCGGCACCGTCCTGCGCTCCGGCAAGGCGCCCCACCCCGTCCCCGAGGACCAGGACCTGCGCCCCGGCGAGGCCGACCCGCAGGTCTGGCTGCACTCCCTCGGCGACGCCGCGGCCGGCGGCCTGCTGGAGGGCGTCCGGGCGATCGGCGTCAGCGCCCAGCAGCACGGCATGATCGGCCTGGACGCGGGCGGGGTGCAGGTGCGGCCCGCGATCCTGTGGAACGACCCGCGCTCCAGCGGCGCCGCCGCCAAGCTGCTGGACGCCCTCGGCGGCCCGGCCGCCTGGACCGCCGCGATCGGCGCCGTCCCCGGCCCCACGTACACCATCGCCAAGCTGCGCTGGCTGGCCGAGTTCGAGCCGGCCAACGCCCGCCGGGTCGCCGAGGTGCTGCTGCCGCACGACTGGCTGGTCTGGCAGCTGCTCGGCCACCCCAAGCGCCGCACCACCGACCGCGGCGACGCCTCCGGCACCGGCTACTGGTCCCCGATCACCGGCGAGTACCGGCAGGACCTGGTCGAGCTGGCGCTCGGCCACGAACTCCGGCTGCCCGACGTGCTCGGCCCCGCCGAACCCGCCGGGCACACCCCCGAGGGCCTGCTGATCTCGGCCGGCACCGGCGACAACATGGCCGCCGCCCTGGGCCTCGGCCTCGGCCCGGGCGACGCGGTGGTCTCGCTCGGCAGCGCCGGGACGATCTTCGCGGTGCACGAGGAGGCCGTGGTGGACGCCACCGGCCTGGTCTCCTCCTTCGCCGACGCCAGCGGCCGCCACCTGCCGATGGTCGCCACCCTCAACGCCGCCCAGGTGCTGCGCTCGACCGCCGCCGTACTCGGCCGGGACCTGGAGGGGCTGAGCGACCTCGCCCTGCACTCCTCCCCCGGCGCCTACGGCCTGGTGCTGCTGCCCTACCTGGACGGCGAGCGCACCCCCGCGCTGCCGCACGCCGCCGGCACCCTGACCGGCCTGCGGGCCGAGGCGATGACCCCTCAGCACCTGGCCCGGGCCGCCGTCGAGGGCATGCTGTGCAACACCGCCGACGCCCTGGACGTGCTGCGCGCCCAGGGCGTCGGCATCAAGCGGGTGTTCCTGCTCGGCGCGGCCGGCCGGCTGCCCGCCGTCCGGCACATCGCCCCGATGCTGTTCGGCGTCCCGGTCGTGGTGCCCCCGCCGGGCGCGCACGCCGCCCGCGGCGCCGCCCGGCAGGCCGCCTGGGCACTGGCCGGCACCTCCGAGCCGCCGGAGTGGGCGCTGCCGGACGCCGAGACGGTCGAGCCCGAGGGCGAACAGGACCTGGCGATCGGGTCGGCGGTGCGCCAGCAGTACCGGGCCGCCCGGGACCAGATCCACCCGGAGGCCGCCGCCGGCCCCTCGGCCTGACCCCTGCCGTCCGGGTCGATCCCGACCGGCCGGAGTCCGCCGGTGAGGATGCGTCACCCGGCGCCCGGTGGCAGCGTGGGTCGGGACACGGCAACCGAGGCGAAGGGCGACAGCCACCCATGGCCCTGCACAAGGGGACCGGCGACGACCGCCGGCTGAGCGTCAGTCCGTTCCTCGGCATCACCGACCCGCTGGGCGCGATGGAACTCGCCCCGCCGGTGCACCGGCTCGGCGAGGGCCCGGTCGCGGCCGACACCGCGTACCAGCTGATCCACGACGAGCTGATGCTGGACGGCAGCGCCAAGCTCAACCTGGCGACCTTCGTCACCACCTCGATGGAGGTGCAGGCGACCCGGCTGATGACCGAGTGCCTGGACAAGAACATGATCGACAAGGACGAGTACCCGCAGACCGCCGAACTGGAGCGGCGCTGCGTGGCCATCCTCGCCGACCTCTGGCACGCCCCCGACCCGGACGCCGCGGTCGGCTGCTCCACCACCGGCTCCAGCGAGGCCTGCATGCTGGCCGGCATGGCGCTCAAGCGCCGCTGGATGCGCCGCAACCCCGAGCGCTACGCGGCCGGGGCCCGGCCCAACCTCGTGATGGGCGTCAACGTCCAGGTGTGCTGGGAGAAGTTCTGCACCTTCTGGGAGATCGAGGCCCGCACCGCGCCGATGGAGGGCGAGCGCTTCCACCTCGGCCCCGAGCAGGCCGTCGCGCTGTGCGACGAGAACACCATCGGCGTGGTCGGCGTCCTCGGCTCGACCTTCGACGGCTCGTACGAGCCGGTCGCGGAGATCTGCGCGGCCCTGGACGAGCTCCAGGCGCGCACCGGCCTGGACGTCCCGGTGCACGTGGACGGCGCCTCCGGCGGCATGGTGGCGCCCTTCCTCGACCCGGAGCTGGTCTGGGACTTCCGGCTCCCCCGGGTGCAGTCGATCAACACCTCCGGCCACAAGTACGGCCTGGTCTACCCCGGCGTCGGCTGGGCCCTGTGGCGGGACAAGGAGGCCCTGCCCGAGGAACTGGTCTTCCGGGTCAACTACCTGGGCGGCGAGATGCCGACCTTCGCGCTCAACTTCTCCCGGCCCGGCGCGCAGGTCGCGGCGCAGTACTACGTCTTCCTGCGGCTCGGCCAGGCCGGTTTCCGGGCGGTCCAGGGCGCCTGCCGGGAGGTCGCCGGCTACCTGGCCGGGGAGATCGGGAAGCTCGACTGCTTCCGGCTGCTGACCCGCGGCGACCAGGTCCCGGTGTTCGCCTTCACCACCACCGAGGACGTCACCTTCGACGTCTTCGACGTCTCACGGCGGCTGCGCGAGCGCGGCTGGCAGGTCCCCGCGTACACCTTCCCGGCGAACCGGCAGGACCTGTCGGTGCTCCGGGTGGTCTGTCGCAACGGCTTCTCCCGGGACCTCGCCGACCTGCTGCTGGCCGACCTCAACCGGCTGCTGCCGGAGCTGCGCCGCCAGCCCGTCCCGCTGCAGGACCTGGGCGTGCCGGTCCGCGAGGGCTTCCACCACTGACGCGTGCGCGGGGCGGCTCGGCGCCCCGGAAACGCCGCGGTGGGAGGGCGCAGGGGAAGCGCCCTCCCACCGGGTGGTCCCGGTCGGTCGGGGCAGCCTCCCCCCGTGAGGCTGCCACGACCGGTGGGGGATCCGGGACTCCGTATCGGGCCGACCACGGCCGACCGGCCGGGGCCCGAACGAAACGGCCGGGCGGTGGAACGCACCGGCAGGGAGAACTCTGCACGACGAACACATGACTGTTCGATGGTTCCGGGGGGTTGTGAGACACTTCCGTCCGTCTCAACGCCATGACCTGGAGTTTGGGACACCGGGCCGCTGAGGTTGGAGAACGAGGAGACGCCGAACGGCCGGACCGGGCGCGCACCTCCCACCCCGTCCCACCGTCGTCCCGTCCCGCGACTCATGGAGGACCGCGTTGGCTTCCGTCTGGAAGGACCTGCCCGAGGAGCTTTCCGAGCCCGCCCGCCTGCTGGCCGAGGAGCTCCGCAAGCTCAAGGACGACGCCGGACTGTCACTGTCCGACCTCGCCACCCGGACCCACTACAGCCGGGCCTCCTGGGAGCGCTGGCTGAACGGCAAGCGGGTGGTCACCGAGCAGGCGCTGGAGGCGCTGATCAGGGCGGTCGACTGCGACCCGGTGGTGCTGCGCCGGCTCCGACAGCGGGCGGCCGACCCCGTGGCCCCGGGGACCGTGACCCAGGAGACCGTGGCCCCGAAGACCGAGGACCGTGGCGGGGAGCCCGGGGACCGGAGCGCGGACCCGGCACCGACCGACGCCGGGTCGACCCCCGGGAGCGACCCGTCCGGACCGGCCGAACCGGCCACCGAACCCGCCGAGCCCAGCGACGACCCGACCGCCGGACCGGCCGCCGAAGCCGCCGACGGGCCCACCGACGAGACCACCGACGAACCCGCCGTCGCCTGGTGGCGCCGTCCGGCGGCCCTGGTCGCCGGTGCGGCCGTGCTGGCACTGCTGCTGGTGCTGGCCGGGCTGCACCTCAGTCGGCACGACGACCAGGCCTCGGCCGCCGACGGGCCGGCCCCGAGCGCCTCGGCCACCGGCAGGACCGCCCCGACCACGGCGGCCGTGGCGGGCGCCCCCGACTGCCGGGCCCTCGGCTGCGCCCACAAGGACCCCAAGACCACCGGCTGCGGCAGGGACGCGCGCACGCTGCAGACCCAGGTCGTCGGCAAGGTCGTCGTCTACCTCCGCTACAGCCAGACCTGCCAGGCCGCCTGGGCGGCGATCTCCGAGGGCGAGCCCAAGGACTTCGCGGTGATCACCGACAGCACCGGTGACAGCGAGACCGCGATGATCCACTGGGGCTACGACAACTACTCGCCGATGCTGAACGCGGCCGACCCCTCGATCGGCTTCCAGGTCTGCGGCACCCAGCCGGCCGGGCACGACTGCACCGGGACCGTCACCGACCTGGCCAAGGTGGTGGCCTCCACCCCGATCCCGATCGGCCCCGCCTCACCGCCTCCGGGCGCCGGGGCCACGCCGAGCGACTCGGCTTCGGCCTCGGCACCGGCCTCGACACCTGCTTCGGCCTCGGCCGACCCGGCGCAGGGCGCGACCCAGGCACCGCCGACCGCGCAGGTCTCGCCGAGCCCGGCCGCGTCCCCGCCCGGTCAGTCGAGGTAGCCGCGCAGCTGCTCGGCGAAGGCGTGGTCGCGGAGCTTGACCAGCGTCTTGGACTCGATCTGCCGGATCCGCTCCCGCGTCACGCCGAACACCGAGCCGATCTCCTCCAGCGTGCGCGGGCGGCCGTCATCCAGGCCGTAGCGGAGCTGGACGACCTGGCGTTCCCGTTCGCCCAGGGTCGCCAGCACGGCGTCCAGGTGCTGGCGCAGCAGCAGGAAGGTCGCCGACTCGGCGGGTGAGGCGGCGTCGGCGTCCTCGATCAGGTCACCGAGCGCGACGTCGTCCTCCTCCCCGACCGGGGTGTGCAGCGAGATCGGCTCCTGGGCCAGCCGGAGCAGCTCGCGGACCCGCACCTCGGTGAGCTCCAGGGCGGTGCCGATGTCGGCCGGGCTCGGCTCCAGACCGCGCTCCTGCAGCAGCGCGCGCTGCACCCGGACCACCCGGTTGATCAGCTCCACCACGTGCACCGGCACCCGGATCGTCCGGGCCTGGTCCGCCAGCGCCCGGCTCATCGCCTGCCGGATCCACCAGGTCGCGTACGTCGAGAACTTGTAGCCGCGGGCGTAGTCGAACTTCTCCACCGCCCGGATCAGGCCCAGGTTGCCCTCCTGGACCAGGTCCAGCAGGGTCAGTCCGCGGCCGACGTAGCGCTTGGCGACGGACACCACCAGGCGCAGGTTCGCCTCGATCAGGCGGCGCTTGGCGATCCGGCCGAGGACCACCAGGGAGTCCAGTTCGCCGGCCAGCGGGTCGGGCGGCGGCGGGTCCCCGTTCAGCTGCTCCTCGGCGAACAGTCCGGCCTCGATCCGGCGGGCCAGTTCGACCTCCTCGGCGGCGGTGAGGAGCCGGATCCGGCCGATCTCGCGCAGGTACTGGCGCAGCAGGTCGGCGGCCGGACCGCCGCCCTCGGAGCGCTCGGCGGGGCCCTCGTCGTCGAGGTCCGGCTCGGCCTCCGCCTCCGGGCTGTCGGGGTGGCCCTCCGGGCGCTCCTGGGCGGGGACCCGCGGGCCCGGGGGCGCGGCCCCGGCCCGGCCGTGGTCCGTCTCCTGCTCCCCGGTCGGCGGCCCGGTGGGCTCGGCCCGTCCGGTCGGTTCGGCTCGTCCGGTGGGTTCGGCTCGTCCGGTGGGTTCGGCTCGTCCGGTGGGCTCGGCCCGTCCGGTCGGCTCGGCTCGTCTGGTGGCGGTGGTCGCTGCGGCAAGGCCTTGGTCCACGGGCATCCCTCGGGGCGGGCGCGACTCTGGCGGACCCGCGCTGTACGGAGGTGGGACGCCCTCCAGTGTGGGGTACGCCACGCTCCGTGGCCGAGACTCGTGCGCCGACTTTCTGGGCGGGACTTCCCGGGCCCGTTCGCGCCGGAGAACCCGCTACAACGCCGCGGCGCCCCGGCTCTTGAGCTGGTCGCCGTACTGCTGGAGCTGCCACAGCTCGGTCTGCACCGCGTGCAGCTGCTCGGCGTCCGCCCGGTGGCCCAGCCGCTGGAGGTAGCCGCGGACCTCGGCGATCCGCCGGTCGACGGCCAGCAGGCGCAGCTTGACCAGGAACTCCCCCGCGTAGATCGCGTCCGCCTTGCGCAGCGAGCGCACCGGTTCGACGGTCAGCTCGGTCACCAGCGAGCGCACCTGGTCGTCCGGGGAGGCCTCGCGCACCGCTCCGGTGAAGTCGGGCGCGGCCGCCCCGTACCCGGTGCCGCCGGCCTTGGCGATGGCCTGCCGGACGGCGGTGTACGGCGGGGTCGGGAACTCGTCCTCGCCGTACTGGTCGAAGGCCGGGCAGACCAGCTCCGGGTGCTGGAGCGCCAGCTTGAGCAGCTCCCGCTCGACGAACTGGGCCGGGTCCCGCGGGTTGAGCCGGAACGCGGGCCTGGCCGGGCCCGGCACCGCGACGGGCTGCTCGGTGCGCCGCTGCTGGCCGTTGGCGCGGGGGTTCTGCTGCTTCTCCCGCTCCCAGCGGGCCAGCTGGGAGATCCGGCGGACCACGAACTGCTCGTCGCCCGGGTTCACCCCGACCATGCCGGCCAGCCGGATCGCGTAGCCGTGCCGGATCGACGGGTCCTTGATCTTCGCGACGATCAGGGCGGCCTCCTCCATCGCGGCGGCCTGCCCCTCGGGGGTCTCGACCCGGTGCTTGGCGACCGCCGTGTTCAGCGCGAACTCGAACAGCGGGACGGGGTGGTCGATCAGCTGCCGGACCGCCTCGTCGCCCTGGGCCAGCCGCAGGTCGCAGGGGTCCATGCCGCCCGGGCTGACCGCGATGGAGGTCTTGGCGGCGAACTTCTGGTCGTCCTCGAAGGCGCGCAGCGCGGCCTTCTGGCCGGCCGCGTCGCCGTCGAAGGTGAAGACCGTCTCGCCGCGGTACTGGGAGGTGTCCATCAGCAGCCGGCGGATGATCTTGATGTGGTCCTCGGCGAACGCCGTGCCGCAGGTCGCCACCGCCGAGGTGACCCCGGCCAGGTGGCAGGCCATCACGTCGGTGTAGCCCTCGACCACCACCGCGCGGCCCGACTTGGCGATCTCCTTCTTCGCCAGGTCGATGCCGTACAGCACGTGGGACTTCTTGTAGATCGGCGTCTCGGGGGTGTTCAGGTACTTCGGACCGTTGTCGTCCTCGCGCAGCCGGCGGGCGCCGAACCCGACCACCTCGCCCGCGATGTCCCGGATCGGCCACACCAGCCGGCCCCGGAAGCGGTCGATCAGACCGCCGCGCTGCCCCTGCGAGGCCAGGCCGCCCTGGAGGATCTCCTTGTCGCTGAACCCCTTACCGCGCAGGTAGCGGACCAGGTGCTCCCACCCCGCCGGGGCGTAGCCCACCCCGAAGGTCTTCGCGGCCTCCTCGTCGAAGCCGCGCTCGGCCAGGAAGCGGCGGCCGATCTCCGCCTCCGCCGAGGCCAGCTGCTCCTGGTACCAGGCCGAGGCCACCTTGTGCGCCTCGACCAGCCGGGTCCGCTCGCCCTGCTGGTGGCGGGGGCTGTAGCCGCCCTCCTCGTAGCGCAGCGTGATGCCGGCCTGGGCGGCCATCCGCTCGACGGCCTCGGCGAAGGTGAAGTGCTCGATCTTCATCAGGAAGGCGATGGTGTCGCCGTTCTCCTGGCAGCCGAAGCAGTGGAAGACGCCCTTGGCGGGGTTGACGTAGAAGGAGGCGGACTTCTCGTCGTGGAAGGGGCAGACGCCCTTGTACTCGCCACCGCCACCGTTGGTCAGCTGTACGTAGTCGCCGACCACGGCGTCGATCGGCAGTGCGCTGCGCACCGCTTGTACGTCTTCGTCCCTGATCCGCCCGGCCACCCCGGAAGTCTACTGGGGCGGCCGGGGTTTCGAGCCGGGGCTACGGCCCGGGTTCCGGCCGGGGCCGCGGCCCGGGTCCGGGTCCGGGCCGCACCGGGTGGGCGGGACGTGGGCGTGGCGTGGGCGTCAGGTCCAGGAGGCCCCGACCAGCCTGCCGTGCAGGGCCAGCGCCGAGGCGTCCGTGAGGGTGGCGATCTGGTCGATCACCGTGCGCAGGGCGGCGCGGTCGTCCTCGGCCTCGTGGTACATCGCGGTGAAGACCGGGTCCAGCCCCTCGGGGGCGCGCTGGTTCAGCACGTACGCCAGCTCGGCGATCACGATCCGCTGGCGGGCCCGCAGCTGGGCCTGCTCGTCGCGCATCATCACGTAGAGGACGGCGACGGCCTTGAGCACCGCGACCTCCAGCCGGACCTCCCGCGGCACCACCAGCTCGGCGGTGTAGCGGGTCAGCCGGCCGGGGCCGTAGCGGGCGCGGGTGGCCTGCTCGGCGGCCAGGCAGAAGCGGCCGATCAGCTGGCTGGTGAGGTCCTTGAGCCCGGCCCGGGCACGCGCGGTGCCGTCGTAGCCCTGCGGCCAGAAGTCCTGGGCCAGCAGCCGGTCCAGGGCGGCGGAGAGCTCCTCCGGCTCGGCGTCCGGGGCGTAGCGCTCGGCGACCTTGAACAGGTCGGCGCGCTCGCCGGGGGCGCGCAGCGCGGCCGGGTCGATGTGGCCGGCCTGGAGGCCGTCCTCGACGTCGTGGGTGGAGTAGGCGACGTCGTCGGACCAGTCCATGACGGTGGCCTCGAAGCACTTGCGCCCGGCCGGGGAGCCGGCCCGCAGCCAGCGGAAGACCGGCAGGTCGTCGGCGTAGACGCCGTACTTGGGCGAGGCCGGGTCGGTCGGGTGGGCGCCCTTGGTCCACGGGTACTTGGTGGCCGCGTCCAGGGCGGCCCGGCTCAGGTTGAGGCCGACGCTGCGCCCGGGCCAGGGGGCGAGCCGGGAGGCCGGCTGCTCCTCCGCCAGCGCGAACCGCTTGGGTTCGAGCCGGGTCAGGATGCGCAGCGACTGGGCGTTGCCCTCGAAGCCGCCGCAGGCCTCGGCGGCCTGGTCGAGGGCCTCCTCGCCGGTGTGGCCGAAGGGCGGGTGGCCGATGTCGTGGGCCAGGCAGCCGGTCTCCACCAGGTCCGGGTCGCAGCCGAGGGCGGCGCCCAGTTCCCGGCCGACCTGGGCGCATTCGAGCGAGTGGGTGAGCCGGGTGCGCGGGAAGTCGCTGCGCATCGGGGCCACCACCTGGGTGATGCCGGCCAGCCGGCGCAGTGCGGCGGAGTGCAGCACCCGGGCGCGGTCGCGCTGGAAGGCGGTGCGGCCGGGACGCTTGTCCGGTTCGGGGACCCAGCGGGCCTCGGCGGCGTGGTCGTACGGGAGCGGGGCGGCGAGGCGGTGCGTGGTGTCGTCCATCCACTTCCTTGCGTAGTCGTCCGGGCGCGCGGAGTGACATATACTCGGCCACCTGTCCTCGGGCAGCGGTCAGGGCTTGACCGTCATGAGGCTCCCAGAGCCGAGTGAGAAGCCGCTCCGTCATCGCGGAGAGGCGGAGTCACATGGCACTCACGGTACGCCGTCCCACTGACGCGGGAGGCGTGCCCCTCGTGAGGCGCAGAGTGCGGATCCGTAGATCCATCACCACGTGCCGCCGACCAACGCGGTCGGCGGCACGGTCTGCGGCAGCCTCAGCCCCGGACGGCCTTGAGCAGCGCGGCGGCCACCCCCTCCTCCCCCTTGGCGTTGGGGTGGACCGGGGTGAGGCCGTGGGCCGGGAACGGCGGCTCGATCCAGCGGGCGTCCTCCCCCGCACACATGTCGTGCCCGGCCGAGGGCCCGGCGGTGTCCACGAACACCGCCCCGGCGGCCTCCGCGCGCTGCTTGAGCATGCCGTTGAGCTGCTGCTCCTTCTCGGTCAGGAAACCGAGGTCGGCCGCCGCGACCGTGGTGCCCAGGGTCGCCCGGCAGCCCGCCGGGTCGGCCGGGAGCAGGGCCGGGTAGCCGACCACGTACACCCGGGCCCGCGGGGAGCGGCGCCCGATCTCCCGGAGGACCTCGCCGAGCCTCTCGCCGGCCGCGTCGACCCGGGCCCGCACCTCGTCGGTGCCGCCGGAGGCGTAGTGCTCCCGGCAGGGCGCGGCCGCGCGGTCCTCGCCGACCAGGTCCTTCACCGCGTCCGCCAGGGTGGCCTTGGCGCACTCGGTGACGACCTCCATGAAACCGGCGTCGTTGCCGCCGATGCCCACGGTGACCAGCCGGGTGTCCGGGGTCAGCGCGTCCAGCTGGGCCGGGTTGGGGCCGTCGGCGGTCTTCTGCGGGCTCCTGAGGTCCCCGGTGCGGGCACCGCTGCAGCTGACGTCCCGGAACTGCCCGGGCGCCACCCCGAGCGCCTTCGCCAGCAGGGAGGGGTAGTTGACCCCGGAGCGGGCGCAGCCGGCCGGGTCGCCGACCTGCGGGGCGATCCGGGGCCCGGCGGTGTACGAGTCGCCGAGCGCCACGTACGGGGCGGCGGGCGGCGGGGTGGGGGTCGGCGTCGGGGTGGGGGTCGGGGTCGCACCGGCCGGGGCGCGACCGGGCAGGGCGCCCGCGAAGCCCCGGTCGGAGCCGTCCGGTCCGTCCGACCCGCCGCCGCACCCGGCCAGGGCGGCCAGCAGCAGGGCGGCCGAGAGGGCCGTCGCGACGGTCGTCGGGCGGGTGGTCCTGGGCATGGCGTCCCCCCTGGGGGTGCGGGTCACGGGCAGCTCCGTACGTGGCGGCCGGTCCCCCCGGGCACCGCACGGCTCAACGTACGGGCGGCGCCGATGACTCCCGCCACGGCGTCGGCGTTACGCCGTTCCGGCGACTCCGCACCCGTCACCCAGCGCCCGTCACTCCGTTCCCGTTGCCCCGGCTCCCGTTGCCCCGTTCCCGCTACTCCGCGCCGCGTTCGTGCTCGGCGAGGAACTGCTCGAAGCGCCGCCCCAGCTCGTCCGCGGACGGCAGGTCGACCGGCTCGGCCAGCAGGCTCTCCCGGCCCTCGGCGCCCGCGACCGCGTCGTACTGGCCCTCCATGCCACGGATGGCGGAGCGCAACTCGCCGTCGCCCTGGGCCAGCTGCTCCTCGATGTCGGCGTACACCTCGCCCGTCCGCTCGCGCAGCCGGGTGCCGGGCAGCACCAGGCCGGTGGCGGACTGCACCGCCTCCAGGATCAGCACGGCGGCCGCCGGGTAGGCCGAACGGGCCACGTAGTGGGGGACGTGCACGGCGAAGCCCAGCACGTCGTGCCCGGCCTCGGCCAGGCGGTACTCCAGCAGGGCCTGGGCGCTGCCCGGGACCTGCGCCTGCTCGAACCACTGCGGGTACCCCGGCGCGAGGTCGAGCCGGTTGCCGTGCGGCGTCAGGCCGACCGGGCGGGTGTGCGGCACGCCCATCGGGATGCCGTGGAAGTCCAGGCTGAGCCGGACCTCGAAGCGCTCCACCAGCTCCCGGACGGCGCGCGCGAAGCGCTCCCACTCGACGTCCGGCTCGGGGCCGGTGAGCAGCAGGAACGGGGCGCCGGCGGCGTCGCGGACCAGCTGGAGCAGGATCTCCGGCGGGTCGTAGGAGGACCAGTGGTCGTGGTCGAAGACCATCGCGGGGCGGCGGGCCCGGTAGTCGACCAGGCGGTCGTGGTCGAAGCGGGCCACCACCTGGGGGGAGCCCGTCTCCAGCAGGTGGGCCACCACCTGGGCGCCCGCCTCGCCGGCGTCCATGAAGCCCTCGAAGTGCTGGAGCAGCACCAGGCCGGCGCCGGTGTCGCGCAGCTCCGCGTTGGCCTCGGCCACGGCGGCCACGCCCCGCTCATCCAGCTCGTACAGCGCCTGGAAGTCTCGCACCGCGCACCCTTCCCCGTTCTCTGCTCGTCCCGCTCCGACCGGCTCTCGCCTTGTCCAGCGTGCCGGGACGCGCGGGAATTCCCGTTCCGGCCGACCGCTCTCCCGGACGGCCCGCCCCGCGACCCGCCCGGCAACACGCTCGGGGGCCGTCGCCGACCGCTCCGGACCATGATCGCACCCGGGGGTAAAACCCCTGTTCACGGGCGTTCAACAGCCCCGTCCGGGGCGCGCGGTGGCGGCCCGCGCCGACATTCGGGTGCCGCGAAGTGACGCACCGCCTTCTGGCGGGTATCGTCCTCTCGCTGCCTCGCATCGTCGCGTCGTCGTCACGTCGTCCGTAACGCCGTCGATCACGACCCGGATCGCTGCTCGGGCAGACACCCACGACGCATCTTGCCTTCACCTGGCCGCCTGCTTCCCTTCGCGCACTCGTTACCTCTTCGGCCATTTCGCGGACGCACACTGTCCCGCTCGCTCTTCCCGCCGGCCCGGTCCGAGGATCCGTGTCCGTTCCGGCACCCTCGCCGCCCGTTCCGGGCCGCCGCTCCGCCCCATCCGACCGGAATCCTCCGGCGCACACGGGTACCCGGAGCCGGAAACCGGGCCGGGGCGAACCCCTCGTCCACCGCAGCCCGTGCCGCACCCCGGCGCCGGATGCGCCCTACGACCGATGAAGGACCAAGGTTCCGTGCCAGCACCTGTCTTCCTCACCGGCCGCACCGTTCGGTTGGAGCCCCTCGCCGCCCACCACGCCGAGGCCATCGCCGCGGCCGGCGCCGAGGACCGTACGACCTATGCCTTCACCCCCGTCCCGCACGGTCCGGAAGCGGCCCGCGACTACATCGCGCGCGCCCTCGCCGACCAGGCCGCGGGCCGGTCGCTGCCGTTCGCGACGGTGAACGTCGCCGACGGCCGGGTGGTCGGCTCCACCCGGTTCCTGGAACTCGACTACTGGCAGGGCCCCATGGTGTGGCCGCCGGTGCCCGGCGTGCCGTTCGGTGATCCGGCCACGGCCGTCCCGGACGCCGCCGAGATCGGCAACACCTGGCTCTCCCCGCGCGCCCAGGGCACCGGCATCAACACCGAGGCCAAGCTGCTCATGCTCCGGTACGCCTTCGAGACCTGGGGCGTGCAGCGGATCTCGCTGCGCGCGGACGCCCGCAACCTGCGCTCCCGGGCCGCCATCGAACGGCTCGGCGCGACCTCGGAGGGCGTCCGCCGGGCGCACTCGCGCGGGCTGGACGGGGTGGTGCGCTCGACCGCGTTCTACTCGATCCTGGACGACGAGTGGCCGGCCGTGCGCGACATCATCGAGCTGCGGATCGCCGCCGCCACCTCGCCGAGCGCCCCGGATCCGGCGATCAACCAGGAGTGTCTTAGACAGGGCGGCAGTGGCGCCGGGCAGCTGATGATCACCGCCTGAGCCGGGGCCCGGGCAGTCACAGCGGCTCGAGGTGCGAGGCGTCCGCGGAACCCGCCCGGACGCTGCCCGGCTCGGGGAACGCCCAGCCGGGCAGCGGTTCGCGGGCGGCCAGCCAGGCGGCCGGGATGCCGCGGGTGCCGGTGTGCGCGGCCACCACTCCCCCGGTGATCGCGGCCACGGTGTCCATGTCGCCGCCGGCCGCGATCGCCTCCCACACGGCGGCCCGGTAGTCGGTGAGGTTGCGGGCCGCGCACCACAGGGCGTACGGGACGGTGTCGGCGGCCGAGGTCCGGCTGCCGTTGCCGAGCAGTCGGGCAACGGCCCGGGCATCCGGTTCGGCGAGCAGTCGGACGGCTTCGGCGAGCGCGTCGCGCAGGACGCCGTCCGGGGTGAGCTCGACCACCGCCTCCAGGAAGGCCTCCGGCGCCATCGGCCCGGTCCGCGCCCGCACCGCGTACGCGGCGGCCACCGCGACCGCGATCGTGCCGTCCACCGCCTGGGGGTGGGTGTGGGTGATCACCGCGGTGTCGGCGGCGGGCCGGACCACCGCGGCGGGGTCGTCCGCGTACGCCGCCCCCAGCGGGGCGACCCGCATCGCGGCGCCGTTGCCGTACGAGCCCTGGCCGTCGAAGAGTTCGGCGGCCAGGGCCCTGGCGTCGCCGCCCTCGCGGACCAGCCGGAGCAGCCGGTTGGCGGCCGGGCCGTAGCCGCGGTCGAAGTCGTGGCGGTGGGCGAAGGCGTGGGTGAGGTCGAAGGTGTCGATCGCGCCGCGTTCGCGCTGGGCGGCGTACACCGAGCAGGCCATCTCGGTGTCGTCGGTCCACGGCCAGGGGCCGGGCGGTTCGGTGCGGGAGGCGAAGTGGGCCCGGGCGGTTTCCGGGACGAAGAACTGGGCGCCGAGAGCGTCACCGACGGAGAGGCCGTTGAGCGCGTCCAGCGCCGGGCCGTTGGGTTCGGTCATCATGTGCCTCCCAGCACAGCGGATCGCCTCCGATTCGTCAACACCGTTACCGGAACGCCCCTGACGAGGGATGTTTCGCATACCTCCGATCCGGGCGGGCAGCACCGGGGTATGACCCGCGCGCATCCGCTCGACCCCGTCGCCCTGCTCGGCGCCGACCAGCAGCACATCGCCACCCGGGCGCAGCTGCGCCGGCTCGGCGTGCCCTCCGGCACGATCGCCCACCGGCTGCGGCCGGGCGGGCCCTGGCAGCAGGTGCTGCCGCGGGTGATCTGCCTGCAGAACGGGAGGTTGACGAGCCATCAGAAGCTCCGGGCGGCCCTGGCGTACGCGAGTCCGAAGGGCCGGCAGGAGCAGCCCGGCGAGGTGTTGCTGACCGGGTTCGCGGTCCTGGCGGACGCCGGGCTGCCGAGCGCCGGGCACCCGGCCGACCTGACCGAGGTCGACGTCCTGATCCCCGGCCAACGCCGGGTCAGGGAGCGGGAGTTCGTCCGGATCCACCGGTCGTCCGGGGTGATGCCGGGCGGCTTCGAGCGGGACGACGGGCTGTGGAGCGCCCCGGTCGCGCGGGCGCTGGCGGATCTGGCGCCGAGGGAGACCGGGCAGCGCCGGTTCCGGGCGCTGTGCGCCGAGGCGGTGCAGCGGCGGCACTGCGAACTCGGCGAGCTGCTGGACCAGTTGCTCGCCCGGCCGGGGGCGCTGGCACTGCCGCAGGTGGCCCGGGTGGTGGAGGACCTCACCGCCGGGGTGCGCTCGGTGGTGGAGGGCGAGGCGCGCGAGCTGCTCGCCCACGCGGGGCTGCCGGAGCCGTTGTGGAATCCGGTGCTGTTCCTGGACGGTCGTTTCCTGGCCGTGCCGGACGCCTACTGGCCGCACGCCTGCGTGGCGCTGGAGATCGACTCCCGCGCCTACCACCTGCGCCCGGCCGACCACGAACGCGGGCTGGCCCGCGCCAACCGGCTGGCCGGCGCCGGCCTGCCGGTGGTGCGCACCACCCCGGTCCAGCTCCGCCGCGACCCGGCGCCGGTGCTGCACGAGCTGACCGCCCTGGTCACCACCGGCCCGCACGGCCCGCACGGCCGGGTCAGCTGGCGGCGGGCCAGGTGAACCCGGCGGTGCCTCAGGCGTGTCGGGCGCCGGCCGCCTCGGCGGCGGCGACCAGCCGCTGGAGCTCGGCGAGGTGGGCGGCGAGGGCGGCGCGACCGGCGGCGGTGGCGGCGAGCCAGGTGCGCGGGCGCTTGCCGACGTACCCCTTCTTCACCGTGAGGTAGCCGGCTTCCTCCAGGGCGGTGGCGGCCTTGCTGAGGACGGAGTCGGAGACCTCGCAGTGGTCCCGGACGGCGCCGAACTCGGCCTCGCGGCAGGCGCCGAGGAAGGCGAGCACGGTCAGCCGGGTGGCGTGCTGGAGCAGCGGGTCGAGGGCGGCGGGCATCAGCCGGCCTCCTGGGAGCGCCGGACCCGGCGGTTGAGCCGGTCGGTGCCCACCCAGAAGGTCAGGCCCGCCGCGAGCCCGGCGGCCCCGCCGATCCAGCGCGGGCCGCCGCCGGCCTGCCAGGCGAGCAGCATCCCGGCCGCCGACGCGGCGCAGACCGCGAGGACCGCGAGGGCGATCGGGCCGCCGATGCCGTCCGGCACGCCCCGGCGGACGATGCCGTCGCTGCGCACGGCGACCCGGGCGAGGACACCGGTCAGGGCGGCGAAGCCGCCCGCGAGCACGGCGATCAGGACGAACTGCCCGGTCTCGATGACCTGGCCGATCCCCAGGCCGTAGGCGGAGAACGCGAAGGCGAAGGCCGGCCCGTACCAGCGGGGCACCTCGCCCGGTCGCCGGGCGGCCGCGCCGGCCCGGTCGGCCAGGCGCAGCGCCTCGGCGGCGGACAGCGGCGGGGTGGGAACGGAGTCACTCATGCTTCCCCCTCGGAAGTGACGGTGGCTCCACTCTGCCACCATCTTTCCGAGTTGGAAAGTACTTTCCGAGAAATCGCCGCTCAGCAGCGCGGGTCGATCTCCTGGAAGGTCGCGTAGTGGTCGGCGGACCAGTACTGCTCGCCCGCGCCGCCGGTGACGACCCGTCGGGTGCCGCGGTCGTTGGAGCCCGGGGTGACCACGGTGAACTCGTGGTAGTAGCCGTTGCCCTTCTTCGGCAGCCGGCTCTCGCGGTTCTCGAAGACGATGCCGTCCCGGTTGTACGGGTAGGGGCCGCCCTTGGCGATCAGGCCGATGGTGTCCTGGGCCTGGCTGGGGAGCTTGGTGCGGCAGACGTCGGCCAGCGCCGGGTCGGCGGGCACCCAGGTGCCGGCCGCGGAGGGGGCGCCGCCGGCCGGCGGGGACGGCTTGGGCGCCGAGGGCTTGGGGGCCGTGGCGCCCGCGGTGGTGGTGGCGCTCGCGGCGGCCTTGGGGTGGCTGCTGCCGCCCTTGCCGGCGAGCAGGTAGCCGACTCCGGCGAGCACGGCCAGGATCAGGACGGCCACGACGACGAGCGGGCTCTTGCTTCTGGTCATGCGGTCCAGCTTGGCAGGCGGCGGCGTCCACGCGGCCGTGTCACGTACGCCGGTTCTCCTGCGCCGAGCTCCGGTGTACGCCCTCCCGACGGGAGGGTGAGCGGTCAGTCGTACCCGCGCGTGAGTAGGGGATGCCTACCCTCTCAGCGCGAGTCGCTGCCCGCCGTCTCGATGGCGGCGCGGCCTGCCTCCAGGCGCGCCACCGGGATCCGGAAGGGGGAGCAGGAGACGTAGTCCAGCCCCACCTCGTGGAAGAAGTGCACCGACTCCGGGTCGCCGCCGTGCTCGCCGCAGACGCCGAGCTTGAGGTCGGGGCGGGTGGCCCGGCCGGCCTCGACGGCGTGCTTGACCAGCGAGCCGACGCCGTCCCGGTCGATGGTCTCGAACGGGGAGACCCCGAAGATGCCCTTCTCCAGGTAGGCGGTGAAGAAGGAGGCCTCCACGTCGTCCCGGGAGAAGCCCCAGACCGTCTGGGTGAGGTCGTTGGTGCCGAAGGAGAAGAACTCGGCGGCCTCGGCGATCTGACCGGCGGTCACCGCGGCGCGCGGCAGCTCGATCATGGTGCCGAGCTTGATGTCCAGCGGGACGCCGGTGGACTGGACGACCTCGGCGAGCACCCGCTCGCACTCGTCGCGGACCAGCTCCAGCTCCTGGACGGTGCCGACCAGCGGGATCATCACCTCGGGGCGCGGGTCCCCGCCGGCCAGCCTGCGCTCGGCGGCGGCCTCGGCGATGGCCCGGACCTGCATGCCGAACAGGCCGGGGATGACCAGGCCGAGGCGGACGCCGCGCAGGCCGAGCATCGGGTTCTGCTCGTGCAGCTTGTGCACCGCCTGGAGCAGGCGCAGGTCGTTCTCGTTCGGGTCCTTGCGGGCCTCGGCGAGGGCGACGCGCACCGACAGCTCGGTGATGTCCGGCAGGAACTCGTGCAGCGGCGGGTCGAGCAGGCGCACGGTGACGGGCAGCCCGTCCATCGCCTGGAAGAGCTCCAGGAAGTCGCCCTTCTGCAGCGGCAGCAGGGTGGAGAGGGCGAGCTCGCGGTCCTTGTCGTTGTCCGCGAGGATCAGGTGCTCGACCTCCTTGCGGCGCTCCTCACCGAGGAACATGTGCTCGGTGCGGCACAGGCCGATGCCCTGGGCGCCGTAGCGGCGGGCGCGCCCGCCGTCCTCGGCGTTGTCCGCGTTGGCCCGCACGGCGAGCCGGCGGCGGCCGTCGGCGTGCGACATCAGCCGGTGGACGGCCTGGACCAGTCCGCCCTGGACGTCGGCGCCGGCGTGCAGGGTGCCCTCGAAGTACTCGACCACGGGGGACGGCAGGACGGGCACCTCGCCGAGGTAGACCTTGCCGCTGGCGCCGTCGATCGAGACCACGTCGCCCTCGTGCACCACCAGGCCGTCGGCGGTGGTGAACTTGCGGGCCTTGGTGTCGACCTCCAGCTCCTCGGCGCCGCAGACACAGGTCTTGCCCATGCCGCGGGCGACGACGGCGGCGTGCGAGGTCTTGCCGCCGCGCGAGGTGAGGATGCCCTCGGCGGCGATCATGCCGTCCAGGTCGTCCGGGTTGGTCTCGCGGCGGACCAGGATGACCTTCTCGCCGGAGCGGGACCACTTGACGGCGGTGTACGAGTCGAAGACGACCTTGCCGATCGCGGCGCCGGGCGAGGCCGCCAGGCCCCAGCCGATCTGCTTGGACTCACCGGTCGGGGCGAAGCGCGGGAACATCAGCTGGGCCAGCTGGCCGCCGGTGACCCGCATCAGGGCCTCGTCCAGGTCGATCAGGCCCTGGTCGACCAGCTGGACGGCGATCCGGAAGGCGGCCGCGGCGGTGCGCTTGCCGACCCGGGTCTGGAGCATCCAGAGCTTGCCGCGCTCGATGGTGAACTCGATGTCGCAGAGGTCGCGGTAGTGGTTCTCGAGCTTGTGCATGATCGCCATCAGCTCGTCGTACGACTTCTTGTCGAGCTTCTCCAGCTCGGACAGCTGCAGCGTGTTGCGGATGCCGGCGACGACGTCCTCACCCTGGGCGTTGGACAGGTAGTCGCCGTAGACGCCCTGGGCGCCGGTGGAGGGGTCGCGGGTGAAGGCGACGCCGGTGCCGGAGTCCTCGCCGAGGTTGCCGAAGACCATGCTGCAGACGTTGACCGCGGTGCCCAGGTCGTTCGGGATGCGCTCCTGGCGGCGGTACAGCCGGGCGCGGTCGCCGTTCCAGGAGTGGAAGACGGCATGGACGGCGAGGTCCATCTGCTCCCGCGGGTCCTGCGGGAAGGCCCGGCCGGTCTCGCGCTCGACGATGCCCTTGAACACCTCGACCAGTTCCCGGAGGTCGGAAGCGTCCAGGTCCAGGTCGTTGACGGTGCCCTTGGCGTGCTTGGCCTCGTCCAGGGCCTCCTCGAACAGCTCGCCCTCGACGCCCAGCACGGTCTTGCCGAACATCTGGACCAGGCGGCGGTAGGAGTCCCAGGCGAAGCGCTCGTTGCCGGACTGGGCGACCAGGCCGACCACCGAGGCGTCGGAGAGGCCGATGTTCAGGACGGTGTCCATCATGCCGGGCATGGAGAACTTGGCACCGGAACGGACGGAGACCAGCAGCGGGTTGTCGGCCTGGCCGAGCTTCTTGCCCATCTCCTGCTCGAGGGCGTCCAGGTGGGCGCTGATCTCCTCGTGCAGGGAGGACGGCTCGCTACCGGTCTCCAGGAAGACCTTGCAGGCCTCGGTGGTGATGGTGAACCCCGGAGGGACGGGGAGCCCCAGATTGGTCATCTCGGCCAGGTTCGCGCCCTTGCCGCCAAGAAGATCCTTGAGGTCCTTGTTTCCTTCGGTGAAGGAGTAAACAAACTTCTGCTGGGACGGCACGGGTCGGTCTCCTCGTACGCGGTTGCCCTGACGCCGGAGAACATACCCATTTCGAAGGCACTTCTCTGCCCTGAATAGGCCACACGAGGCCGGTACCCAGCGGTAACCCGATAGATCGAATGTGCATAAAGGTGTTCACCTCTGTTGGCGAAATCGTCCCCTTGACGCGAGTAAGCGTTCAAGTCTTGAAGGCGGGGAAACAGGAAGATCGCCCGATTCGGACGCTGGGTAGCGACCGCGGGTCGGTCGCGTTGCCCCGGCTTGATTTCCTGCACCCGGATCGGCCGATCGGCGTCGAACCGGCTTCGGGAAGCGTTTCACGCTCGACCTGTCCATTCCGTCCACTGACCGACCGTCACCCGCTCCGGCGTGTGGCAAGCGTCACCAGTCCGTCTCACGGCTCGAACGTAGGACGCCTGCGCCAATCGTCGCACTGCGTCCAGGAACGTGCTCGTTCCGTGACATCGGGACGCCGAAAAGGAGCCCTCCTGTCCAGAATGGACAAGAGGGCTGGGACCGGGTGGCCAGCGGCCCCGAGGGGCCTAATTAGACGGATCGGCTAGATCATCCGCCGGAGGTGTCCGATTCGGCGTCCTCGCCCGGTCGGGCGCAGTCGTACGGATCGTCCAACCAGCCCTCCGGCAGGACCACCCGGCCGTTGCCGCTGGTGCGCCCGCGCGGGCCGTCCGCGCCGATCGGCCAGGTCTGGGTCTGCTCCACCTGGGCGAGGGTCCCGGCCAGTTCGGCCAGCGAGGAGGAGTTCGCCAGCCTCACCCGCAGCTCGGAGCCGACCGAGAAGCCCTTGGTGTACCAGGCGACGTGCTTGCGGAAGTCGACCACACCGCGCGCCTCGTCCCCCAGCCACTCGCCGAGCAGCTGGGCGTGGCGCACCATCGCCCGGGCCACGTAGCCGAAGTCGGGGCGGGCGTGGTCGACGTCGCCCTCGAAGATCGAGACCAGGTCCTTGAACAGCCACGGGCGGCCCAGGCAGCCGCGGCCCACCACCACGCCGTCGCAGCCGGTCTCCCGCATCATCCGCAGCGCGTCCTCGGCGGACCAGATGTCCCCGTTGCCCAGCACCGGGACGTGCGCCGGGACGGACTCGCGCAGCCGGGCGATCGCCGACCAGTCGGCCGTACCGCCGTAGTGCTGGGCGGCGGTGCGCCCGTGCAGGGCGATCGCGGCCACGCCCTCCTCGGCACCGATCCGGCCGGCGTCCAGGAAGGTCAGGTGGTCGTCGTCGATGCCCTTGCGCATCTTCATGGTCACCGGCAGGTCCCCGGCGTTGGCGACGGCCTCGCGCAGGATCTCGCGCAGCAGGTTGCGCTTGTACGGCAGTGCCGAGCCGCCGCCCTTGCGGGTCACCTTGGGGACGGGGCAGCCGAAGTTGAGGTCGATGTGGTCGGCCAGGCCCTCGTCCGAGATCATCCGGGCCGCCTTGCCGACGGTCACCGGGTCCACCCCGTACAGCTGGATCGAGCGAGGCTTCTCGCTCGGGTCGAACTTGATCAGCTGCATGGTCTTGGCGTTGCGCTCGACCAGCGCCCGGGTGGTGATCATCTCCGACACGTACAGGCCCTTGCCGCCGCTCTGCTCGCGGCACAGGGTGCGGAACGGGGCGTTGGTGATGCCGGCCATCGGCGCCAGCACGACGGGCGGCCACACCCGGATCGGGCCGATGTCCAGCGGCGCGAACCCGGTCTCGGTCGCGGTCGCCGTCTCGGGCGCGGTGGGTGCGGGCGTGGCTGTCATGCGCGGCTGACCTCGGGGCGAAGGGGACGGGACTCTCCATTGTCCCCCACCCGGGTGAGCCGCCCCACCTACTCCGGATCCTGGCGGTACCCGATCTCCAGGGAGCCCGAGCCGACGTCGGCCTCCAGGCTCCTGCCGCTGGCGGCGTCGCCCAGGGCCGGATCGATGGAGCTGCTGCCCGAACCCGTCCCGCCGTTGATCCGGTAGCGGCTGTCCTTCGGCACCCGCACGGTCACCGAGCCGGAGCCGGTGCTCACCTTGACGTCCTGCGGCGCCGACCGGAAGGTCAGGTCCACCGACCCGGAGGTGCTGGACACCTCCGCCTGCGCCGAGGAGAGGTCCCTGCCCTGGGTCATCCCGGAGGTGGTGCGGGCGCGGACCGGGCCGGACAGCCCGTGCAGGAGGATCGAGCCGGAGGTCCCGTCCAGCCGGACGGCGCCGCTGAGGTCCGACACCTCGACCGCCCCCGAGGTCACCGTGCCGGCGACCTCCGTCCCCGCGGGCACCTCCAGCTCGATCGAGGCGCCGCAGTTGTAGAAGGGCAGGGAACGCCGGCACTCCACGCCGACGGTCATCGTGTCGCCGACCACATCGGCGCGCACCCGGGGCTCGGAGACCGTCCAGTCGAGGTTCTTGCTCACCACGACCCGGCCCTCCACCCCCGGCCTGACCCGCACGGAGGCGCTGCTCGTGGCCAGCTGCAGCTTGTGGACGGCGGTGACGAACGTCTGCTGCTCGGTCCGCGACTGCCGGGCCACCAGGGCCAGGGTCTGCGCCCCGCCCATGACCACCACGAACACCACGGAGAGCACGCCGGTGATCCGCCACGCCCTGGTGGACCGCGCGCTCACGTGATCTCCAGGAAGCGCAGCACCGCCATCACCCGGCGGTGGCTGTCGTCGGCCGGCGGGAGGTCCAGCTTGGTGAAGATCGAGTTGATGTGCTTGGCCACCGCGCTGTCGCTGACCACCAGGGCACCCGCGATCGCCGCGTTGGAACGGCCCTCCGCCATCAGCGAGAGCACGTCCCGCTCGCGCGGGGTCAGCTTCTCCAACGGGTCCCGGTGGCGGCGCACCAGCAGCTGGGCCACCACCTCCGGGTCCAGCGCGGTGCCGCCCTCGGCGACCCGCTGGAGCGCGTCCACGAAGTCGTCCACATTGGCCACCCGCTGCTTGAGCAGGTAGCCGACGCCGCTGGTGTTGGTCGACAGCAGATCCGCGGCGTACCGCTCCTCCACGAACTGGGAGAGCAGCAGCACCGCGGTCTCCGGCCACTGCTGCCTGATCACCATCGCCGCCTTGACGCCCTCGTCGTGGAAGCCCGGGGGCATCCGCACGTCCGCGACCACCACGCCCGGGCGGTGCTCCTCGACCGCGGCCAGCAGTTCGACGGCGTCCCCGACGGCGGCCACCACCTCGAAGCCCACCGCCTCCAGGACCTTGACCAGGCCGACCCTCAGCAGGACCGAGTCCTCGGCGATCACAGCACGCACGGCAACTCCACGGTGATGGTGGTGGGGCCCCCGAGGGGGCTGAGAACGGACAGCGTCCCGTCGACCGAGGCGGCGCGCTGGCGCAGACCGGTGAGCCCGGTGCCGCGCGAGGCGTCCGCGCCGCCCACGCCGTCGTCGCTGACGACCAGGCGCAGCCGGCCGCCGATCGTCCGCACCGAGACGTCGGCCCGCTCGGCCCGGGCGTGCTTGGCCACGTTGGTGAGCGCCTCGGAGACGGTGAAGTAGGCGACCGCCTCGACGGTCGGGGCGATCCGCTCGGACAGCTCGACGTCCAGCCGCACCGGCAGCGGGGCCCGGGCGGCGACGCCGGACAGCGCCGCGTCCAGCCCGCGGTCCTCCAGGACCGCCGGGTGCAGGCCGCGGACCAGGTCGCGCAGCTCGTCGATGGCCGCCTGCGCCTCCTCGTGCGCCGCGACGATCACCTGCATGGCGTCGGGCGGGCACTCCTTGAGGGTGCGCCGGGCCAGGCCCAGGTTCATCGCGAGGGAGGTGAGGCGCTGCTGGGCGCCGTCGTGCAGGTCCCGCTCGATCCGGCGGCGCTCGGCGTCCACCGCGTCCACCAGGCCGGCCCGGGACTCGGCGATCTCCTCGACCCGGCGCTCCAGCTTCTCCGCCCGGTTGGGCCCGAGCAGGAGCTGCGCCGCGCGGACCTCCAGCCGGGCGGCCAGCGCCGTCGCCCAGGGCGCCGCCGCCAGCAGCAGCACCCCGAACACCGTGAGCGCCACGTCCAGACCGGCCAGCTCACCGCGCAGCCCCGCCTCGGGCGGCAGCAGCCACACCCAGGCGTACAGGGTGGTCAGCACCAGGGCGATGCCCCAGAGGTAGACGGCGGCCAGCGCGCAGAGCGCCAGCACCGGGCCGATCAGCAGGTGGTAGCCGACCTGGCGCCAGGTGAGACCGATCCGCAGCCGGCCCAGCCGCCGGCCCGCGGGCGCGCCGGGCGGCGGCACCTCCACGCCGCGGAGGGCGCGCAGCCGTCCGCGCTGGAGGGCGGTGAGCCAGCGGGAGCAGACCACCACGGCCCCGAGGACCGGGAAGAGCAGGCTGGACTCGGTCAGCGCCAGCCAGACCGGCACGGCCACGGGTATTCCGGCGGCGATGAAGCGGGCGTCCCGCCAGGTCCCGGCCGACCACGGTGGTCGCCGAAGGCTCCTGACGAGCGCTCGGCGCAACGTGGTGGAGGGCATGCCGGACAGCGTAGGGCCCGGTGATCAACGGCCGCCATGAAGGGGGGTACCCGCCGGGGGTGTAGCTAGATACACCCCCGATTCGGTGTGGGGCACCACCGACAGGACCCCCCTCGCGACGAGAGGCTTGGGGACATGACGAGCACCGCATCGCACTCCGCCACCCCGCCGCACGGGCGGCCCGTCCCCGGGAACCACGGGGGTGTTCCCGGGGGCGCGCTCCGCCCGGCACCGGGGCCGGAGGGGACGCTGCCCGCCGGGGCCGGGCCCTGGTCGGTCCGCAGCGTCGGGTCCGGCCGCGGCCGGGCCGCGTTGGAGCTGTACCAGCACGGCGAGCTGGCCGACGTCCTGGTCGCCGCCCGGCTCGCCCCGCAACTCGTCCGCGGCGCGCGGCGCAGCCCGTCCGCCGGTCGGGGCTCGCACGTGCTCGCCTGGGGGCGGCTGCCCTCCGACGGCCGGGTGCCCTCGGTGGTGTTCACCGGCGGGCGGCGGCTGTTCGGCACCGTCCGGGCGGCGGCGGGCGAAGTGGTCACGGTGGCCGGGCAGTTCTGGCTCGCCCTGGCCGAGGGGCCGTTCGACGCGGTGCTCGTCCGCCACCCGGCGGGCGGGCCCGCCGAGCGGCTCCCCCTGGAGCGGGTGCGGAGCGAGGTCGGCGCATGAGTATCGCCCTCGTCTCCTCGGGCGCTCCGGCGTACGTGCTGCCGGAGCGGTTCCAGCGGCTGCCGCGGCTGGCCGCCTTCGGGCTGCTGCCCTGGCTGATGGTCCTGGCCGTCAACCACGAGACCCCGTGGGTGGTACTGGACCTCGCGGAGTTCGCCGCGCTGCTCTCGCTGGACGCGCTGCTGCGCCGGCGCAGCCCCGCCGCCCTGTGGGCGGGCGCGGTGGTGGCGCTGCTGCTCGCCGGGGACGCCCTGGCCGACATCGCCTGCGCCGGGCCGGGGCACGCGGTGCTCGCCGCGTTGGTGATGGCCTGCTGCGTCGAACTGCCGTTGGCGGCGGTGTGCCTGCTGCTCGGGCGCGAGGCGATACCCGGGGCGGCCGGGCGCGGGGTCGTACGTGGAGCGGCGGTGAGCCGCTAGCTCCGCGCGGCTAGCGCCGTGTCGGCAGCCGGTCCATCAGGAGGCGGGTCTCCTCGTCCAGCGGGGTGTAGCTGATCAGCCGCGTCCCGAGCCGGGGGCCGAGCCAGAAGTTGGTGTACTCGCAGCGCAGCAGGCCCACGCCCGGCACCTGGAAGCGCTTGATCCCGTTGCCCGGCCGCATCACCTCGTGCCGCTGCCACGCCTCCTCGAAGTCCGGCGAGGCCTTGCGCAGCCGGGCCAGCAGCGCCTTCCAGGCGGGCTCGGCGGAGTGGTCGGCCATCGCGGCGCGGAACCGGGCCACCATGCCGAGGCGCTCCGTCCGGTAGTCGATCAGCACGTCGCGGAAGCGGGAGGGGGTGAACGCCAGCCACATCAGGTTCCGCTCCTCCGGGGGCAGCTCCCCGAGGTCGCCGACGACGGCGGTGTACGGCACGTTGTGCGCCAGGATGTCGTAACGGGAGTTGACCGCGGCGGCCGGGTACGGCGCCAGCTGGTCCAGCACCAACCGCACGCTCGGCGTCACCGACGGGCACTCCTTCACCGGCGCCGGATCGTCCGCACCGGCCAGGGTGAACAGGTGCGCCCGCTCGCTCGGGTCCAGCAGCAGCGCCCGCGCCACCGCGTCCAGCACCTGGGCGGACACCTGGATGTCCCTCCCCTGCTCCAACCACGTGTACCAGGTCACCCCCACCGCGGCCAGCTGCGCCACCTCCTCCCGGCGCAGCCCCGGGGTGCGGCGGCGGCCGGTCAGCGGCAGGCCCACCTGCTCGGGCGCGATCCGCTCGCGGCGGCTGCGCAGGAACGCCGCCAGGTCGTGCCGACGGGCTTCGCCGGGTGTGGCGCGGTGCGGCGCGGCGTTGCCGGGGCGGTGCGGCGCGGCGTTGCCGGGGCGGGCTTGCGCGGCCGGGGTCATCAGGCTCATGCTCCCCAGCATGCGGCACGCCGCAGCCTGTTGCCAGGTACTTCTCATACCTGGATAACCACACTCTGGTACCAGGCTGGGAGGTGGCGGATCGTATGACCCGTGACTCAACGACTCGCCGTCGCCCCGGCCCCGCCCAGCACCGCCCGCACCGCCGCTCCGCGCACCACCACCCCGAGCACCGCCCCGCAGGCCGCCGCCCCGCACACCCCCGCCCTCGGCACCGCCGGGCTGGTCACCGTCCTGCTCGGGGCCTTCCTGCCGATGCTCGACTTCTTCATCGTGAACGTCGCCCTGCCCACCATCGACCAGGACCTGGCCGCCGGACCGGCGGTGCTGGAACTCGTCGCCGCCGGCTACGGCATCGCCTTCGCCGTCCTGCTCGTCCTCGGCGGGCGGCTCGGCGACACCTTCGGCCGCCGCCGGCTCTTCGTCGCCGGGGCCACCGCCTTCGCCGTCACCTCGCTGGCCTGCGGCCTCGCCCCCGACGCGTGGTCCCTGGTCGCCGCCCGGGCCGCCCAGGGCGCCTCGGCCGCGCTGCTGATCCCGCAGGTGCTCGGCACCATCACCGCCGCCACCGACGGCGCCCGGCGCGGCCGCGCGCTCAGCGTCTACGGCGCGGTCGGCGGCATCTCCGTGGTGATCGGCCAGGTGCTCGGCGGGATGCTCGTCGCCGCCGACCTGTTCGGCACCGGCTGGCGCTCGGTCTTCCTGCTGAACGTCCCGTTCGCGCTGCTCGCCGTCCTCCTCGCCGTCCGGTACGTGCCGGAGAGCCGGGCCACCCGGGCCGCCGCCGTCGACGTACCCGGCACCGTGCTGCTCACCGCCTCCCTGCTCTCCCTGCTCGTCCCGCTGATGGAGGGCCGCGCGGCCGGCTGGCCGCTCTGGTCCTGGGTGCTGCTCGCCCTCTTCCCGGTGATCGCCACCGCCTTCGCCCTGGTCGAGCGCCGCGCGGAACGGCGCGGCGCCACCCCGCTGGTGCCGCCCAGCCTGCTGCGGATCCCCGAGATGCGGCGCGGCCTCGGCATCGCGCTGCCCTACTTCGCCGGCTTCGGCGGCTTCATGTTCGTCATCGCCGTCGCCCTCCAGCAGGGCCTGCGGCTCGGCGTGGTCGCCGCCGGCTGGGCGCTCGTCCCGATGGCCGTCGGCTACTTCACCGCCTCGCTCTCCGGCCCGCGGCTGATCGGCCGCTGGGGCAGCCGGGTGCTCAGCGCCGGTGCCGTCGTCCAGGCCCTCGGCCTCATCACCATCGCGCTGACCGTCCTCGCCGACGCGGACCACTTCTCCCCGCTGCGGATGGCCCCCGGTGTCGCCCTCGCGGGCATCGGGCAGGGCCTGATCGGCACCCCGCTGTTCCGGGTCGTGCTCGCCAAGGTGCCCGCCGCCCGGGCCGGCGTCGGCAGCGGCGTCCTCGCCACCGGCCAGCAGTCCAGCCTCGCCCTCGGCGTGGCCACCCTCGGCACCCTCTACCTGTCCCTCTCCCCCAGCCTCGGCATGGGGCGCGCGCTCGCCCTGTGCCTCGGCGTCCAGCTGCTGGGCTCCTTCACCGTGCTGTACCTGACCACCCGCCTGCCCCGCTCCATCGGCTGAGCCCCGCGGGCCCACGGGCCCGGGCGACGACGAACGGCCCCGCGACCGGTTCCCGCCGGTCGCGGGGCCGTCGCGCTGCGGTCGCGGGGCCGTCGCGGGGCCGTCGCGGGGCCGTCGCGGGGCCGTCGCGGGGCCGTCGCGGGGCCGTCGCGGGGCCGTCGCGGGGCCGCAACCGCCCGTACGGTCAGGCGAGTTCCCTGACCACGGACAGGTACTCCTGGATGGCGTCGCGGTTGCGGGTCAGGCAATGGATGCGGCGGGTCATCCGCTCGGTCTCGGACTCCAGGGTGTCGAGCATCTCCGGGGTGGCGTCCGCGAAGTGGATCTTCCGCGGGGCGTCCAGGCAGGGCAGGATCTGCTTGATGATCCGGGTCGGCAGCCCCGCGTCCAGCAGTCCGCGGATCTGGATCACCCGGTCGACCAGGTACTCGTCGTAGTCCCGGTACCCGTTCGCCTCGCGGCGCGGGAAGATCAGGCCCTGCTTCTCGTAGTAGCGCAGCAGGCGCGGCGAGGTCTCCGTGCGCCGGGCCAGTTCGCCGATCCGCATGTGACCACCCTCACGTCGGGGCCGGGTCGTTCCGGCTGGACCTTGACATCCGTGTCAACGATAGACGATCGGTCACATGCCGACCCACGAACTCCCCTCCCCCTCCTGCCCGATGACGACCCCGGCCACGGCCGGCGGCGCCGCCTCTACCCCCTCGCCCGACCCGGGGCTTCCGCTCGGCCCGGCGAGAGAGGCGCCACCGGCCGGACTGCCCTGGCCGGCGCTGCTCGCCCTGAGCACCGGCGGGTTCATCACCCTGATGACCGAGGCGCTGCCCGCCGGCGTCCTGCCCGCGATGAGCAGGGACCTCGGCGTCAGCCAGTCCGGCGCCGGACAGTCCGTCACCCTCTACGCGGTCGGCTCCATCGCGGCCGCCATCCCGCTGACCGCCGCCACCGCCGGCTGGCCGCGCAAGCGGCTGCTGCTCCTCGCCGTCGGCGGCTTCACCGTCGCCAACGCCGTCACCGCGGTCTCCGGCGACTACCCGCTCACCATGGCGGCCCGCTTCGCGGCGGGCCTGGTCGCCGGAATGCTGTGAGCCCTGCTGGCCGGGTACGCCCGCAGCATCGTCGCGCCCGAACAGCGCGGACGGGCCATGGCCGTCGCGATGGGCGGCGCCACGGTCGCCCTGTCCGTCGGGGTCCCGGCCGGTACCCTGCTCGCCGGGGCCGCCGGGTGGCGGGTCGCCTTCGGGCTGATGAGCGTCCTCGCGCTCGCCCTCGTCGGCTGGATCGCCGCAGCCGTCCCCCCGGTCCCCGGCCGGGCCGAACACGACCGGCTGCCGCTCCGGCAGGTGGTGCGGATCCCCGGCGTGGCGGCCGTCCTGGCCGTCACGGCGACCTTCGTACTCGCCCACAACGTCCTCTACACCTACGTCGCGGCGCTGCTCGAACCGCTGCACCTCGGCGGACGGACCGACACCGTGCTGCTCGTCCTCGGCCTGGCCTCGCTGGTGAGCATCGCCGCCACCGGAGCCCTGATCGACCGGCACCTGCGCACCCTGACCCTCACCGCCTGCCTCCTCGTCGGCGCCGCGACCCTGACCCTCGCCGGCGCCCTGCTCGGCTCGTCGCCCTGGCCCGTCTACGCCGCCGCCGCGATCTGGGGCCTCGGCTTCGGCGGCGTCGCCACCCTGCTGCAGACCGCCGTCGCCGACGCCGCCGACACGGCCGCCGACCTCGCCCAGTCCCTGCTGGTCACCTGCTGGAACCTCGGCATCGCCGCCGCCGCGTCCGCCGGCGGCCTCCTCCTCGACCACGCCGGACCGCAGTCCCTCCCCTGGTCGGCCCTCACCCTGCTGGCCCTCGCCCTGGCCGTCACGGCGGCCGCCCGCCGACACGGGTTCCCGGGCAAGGGGTGACGCCCGTCCGGGTGAACCGGCCGCCCCGGGCCCCGGAGGGCGCCCGGGGCGCCCTACCGTGAGCCGCATGACAGCAAGGGTCACCGTCCGCCAACTACAGCTACGAGCGGCAGAATTGCTCGACCGGGTGGCGGCCGGGGAGTTGATCGGAATCACCCGCGAGGGACGGCTGATCGCCGTACTCGCACCGCCGGACCCGGAGCAGCGGGTGCTGGAGGGTCTCGTACGCGACGGCACCCTCGACCCGGAGAACGCCGCCACGGCCCGGGGAGTGGCCGACTGGACCCCGTCCTCGATCGCCGTCCGGCTCCCGTCGGCCACCGAGGCCCTCCACGGGATGCGCGACGAGGAAGGTCGTTGATCGGCCTCGACTCCTGCCCGCTCCGATCCCCCGGGCCACCGGCGGCTCCCTTGCCTAGGCGGCGGTCCCCCCACCCGGGGGCAGTCCGCCGATGAAGGTGTCCAGGCGGGCGACGGCGGTGCGGAGCAGGTCGATGGATCCGGTCGGGTCGTGCGGGAGTTCGAGGCCGTGGTCGGCGGCGGGGAGTTCCAGGACCTGGTGGCCGGTGGCGTCGGCGACGCTCCGGTCCCACAGCCTGTCGGCGCTGCCGCCGATCAGGAGGGTCGGCGCGGTGGCCCGGCCGAGGGCGTGGGCCACGTGGTCGAGGGTGAGCACCGGGGTGAGCCAGGCGGCCGGGAGGGCGCGGTCCGCGGCGAGGCCGGCGGCCAGGGAGCCCAGCGACTTGCCGACCAGCAGGCGGCAGGCACCACCCTCCGCGTCGACGGCCGCGCCGACCTGCCGCTCGACCCAGGCGATCCGCTGCTCCGTCGTGAACTCGGCGAATGCGTCCGGGATCCGCCACCACAGCTCCTGGACCGTCCAGCCGTGCCGGGCCAGGACCGAGGAGGCGAAGTGCAGCAGTGGACGGGCGGGCGAGTAGCCGACGCCGGGGAGGACCAGCGCGACCCGGTCCGGGTCGCCGTCGATGCGGGTGGGGAGGCTCGGTGCGGGGGAGGCGGACATGCCCGCAGGCTACTGCCGTCCGTTCCGGCGGGTGCCGGTCAGGCCCGGCTCCCCTCCGGGAGGAAGGCCTGGGGCCGGGTGCTGACCACCGCGAGGGTGCCGGCCACGGCGATCGCGGCGAAGACGGCCAGCGCCCCGGTGACGCCGACCGCGCCGGCCAGCGTGCCGCCCAGCAACGCGCCCACCGGCATGACGAGTTGGCCGATCGAGCGGGACAGGCCGAGCACCCGCCCCAACTGCTCCGGCGGGGACAGCTGTTGCTGCAGGGTCACCCAACTGACGCCCCAGACCGTCGCACAGAAGCCGAACACCGCCTGGTAGACGACCAGCACCGGAAGAGCCGCTCCGAGCGAGGCCAGCGGGATCAGGAAGAGGGCGGCCGCGGCCAGCGGGCCGAAGAGCGGGATCACCCTGGTCAGCCCGACCCGCCGGATCACCCGCTTCGCGGTGAGCACCGCCGTCACCGCGGCGATGCTGTAGACGTCCTGGGTCAGACCGAGCTCCCCGGGGCTCAAGTCCACGACCTGGTAGGCGAAGTAGGCGAACAGCCCGGCCAGTCCGGCCCCGCCCAGGTTGAGCGCCGCCGCGGCGACGGCGAGCCGGGCCAGCAGCGGCCGGCCGCGCAGGACGTCGACGCCCTCCCGCAGCGAGGCCGCGATCCCCGGGCGGGCGGCGGCCTGCGGCGGCTCCTCGTCCCGGCGGAGCCGGGGCAGGCTCATGGCGAGGGCGGACAGCCCGTAACTGACCGCGTCCGCGACCATCGCGGTGGCCGCCCCGACCGCCTGCACCAGCGCGGCGGCCAGCCCCGGCCCGGCGATCTGGCCGACCGAACGGGCCCCGGCCAGCTTGGCGTTGACCGCCACCAGGCCGTCCTTCGGCACGAAGTCCGCCACCACGGTCGGCACCGCGATGGCGGAGATCCCGCCCAGCGCCCCGGAGACCGCCGCGACCGCGCAGAGGTGGGCCAGCGTCAGCGCACCGGCGGCGTGCGCCAGCGGGACGGTGGCGATCAGCAGCAGCTGGGCGAGGTCCACCGCGACCAGCAGCCGCCGCCGGGAGGCGACCCGGTCCACCAGCACCCCGGCGAACGGGCCGGTCAGCCCCTGCACCCCGTACTCCAGGGCGAACAGCAGCGAGGCCGCCAGCGGCCCGGCGTCCAGCAGCAGGATCGCCAGCGCGGGCAGGGCCAGCGCCGTGACCTGGGTGCCCGCCACGCTGACGCCCTGCGAGAACATCAGGGCCGGTACGGCGTGCCGCGAGGCCCGCGGAGCGACCGGCGAACCGGCCGCGGGGGGACGTCCTGCGCCATCATCTGCCATGCGCCCCAAGCTACTTCAGCCATGGCGGACGGGCACCCCGGTCCGCGATACTTGGTTCGCACAGTGATCGAGTCCGAAGGAAGGGGGAGCTCATGAGCTTCGTTCTCGCGTTCCTGGCCGCCCCGGCGGCCGTCGTCGCCGGCACCACCCTGTTCCCCGACGACCTCCAGACGCACTACGTCTGACGGGGCGGCCCCGGGGCGGACGCAGCAGCGCCCGGGCGGACGGAAACCCGGGTGCACCCACCGGCCCGGCCGCGCGACACTACCCCCCATGAGCTCCGACGCCGTCCCGACCCCGCAGGTCCGGGCCCTCGACCACGTGGCCTCGCTCGCCGCCGGCCCGCCGGTCGACCCGGCCCTGCGGGTGACCCTCAACTTCCACCCGGACCGGGTCTCCCGCGGCCGGGCCGTCCTGGACGCCCTGGCCGAGGACGGCGTCTACCTCTCCCAGTTCGCCACCGGCACCAGCAACGGCGGCCTGACCGCCCACCCGGGCGGGGACCGCTGGCGCTGGGAGAGCAGGATCTTCAACGGCGCCTACGACGACGCGGCCCCCTGCGAACGCCCCGTCTACGGCGCCCTCGACCACCGCCGCAATCCCGTCGGCGCCGCACCCCGCTTCGGGTCCGCGCACTTCCGGCTCACCGCCCCCGCCCTGGAGCGCACCACCTTCTGCTACCCGGACAGCTTCCTGGAGCCCACGGACTTCGGCACCGCGGCCCACATGGGGCTCATCCCGCTCGCCCTGGCCGACGACCGGGACGCCCTCGACGACTGCATCGAGGCGCACGTCCACGGCCCGGTCCGGCTGGCCGGGGACGTCGAGGCCCTGGTGCTGGACCCCTGCTACCGGAACACCCCGGTCGAGGACGCCGCCCGCCGCCTCCCCTGCCCCCTGGAGTGGCACCCCGGCTTCCGGCTCACCGTCGAGGAGCTCCGCCGCCACCCCGACTACCGCGGCCAGGAGTTCGTCGACCTCGGCGCCCGGATCGCCGAGGACGGCGCCCTCGACCCCCGGATCATCGGCGCCGCCGCCGCGACCGGCCGCCACGACCCCCAGGACCTCAAGAGGGTGTGGCACTACCTCGCCCGCTTCGGCGCCCCCGCGTAGGGGGGTCGGCGGAGCCTCACGGCCCGGTGCGACAGTCCGGCGCCGCCCTGCTCCGGTGACCCGCGTCGCTTCTCCCGCCGCGGCTACCCTGGGGGCGGCGCCGGAGCCGGGGCGCGATCGAGAACCGAGGTCTCCCCTTGTCCGAGTACCAGCCCGCGCCGCGGACGGTCGTCGAGGCCTGCTTCGACCCGCAGGGCACCGCGTCCCTCGCCTACGTCTACGACCTCGCCGCCGCGGCCGGACTCGCCGACCAGCCGGTCCGGCTGGCGATCCGCCGGCTGGAGGCCGCGGGCGTCCTCCGGCAGGAGGGCCGCGGCCGCAAGGGCCGCCTCCTGCTGACCGACGCGGGCCGGCTCCGCTCCGACACGGACGTCCGCCTCGTCCGGCTCGCCTACGCCCAGGACGCCGGACTCGCCCCCTGGGACGGGCTCTGGCGGCTCCACACCTTCTCCGTACCGGAACAGCACCGCCCCGAACGCGACGCCCTCCGCACCGCGCTGACCCGCCTCGGCGCCGCCCCGCTCGCCCCCGGCGCCTACCTCAGCCCGCACGACCTGCTGGCCGAACTCGTCGACGAGACCTCGGAGTCCACCGTCGGCAGCTACCTGATCACCGCGGAGGCCACCCGGCTGACCGGCCCCGGGTTCACCGACCCGGCCTCCGTCGCGGAGCGCCTGTGGCCCGCGGCCGACACCCTCGCCGCCTACCGGCCGCTCGCCGAGGCGCTCGCGGAGGCGCTCGCCGCGGAACCGGTCGCCACCGACCACGACTCCCCCGAACCCATCGGCACCGACCACGGCTCCACCGACCACGGCTCCACCGCACTCGTCGCCACCGCCCTGGGGTTGGCCGACGCGTTCGGCCGGGCACTGGAGCACGACCCACTGCTGCCGCCCGAACTGCGGCCCGTCCCCTGGCCGCCCGCACGACTGCGCCACGACTTCCGGGAGCGGTGGGCGGCGATCCGGCGCCGGGCCCCCGACCTGTCCCTCTTCCGCGCCTTCGACCCGCCCGGGGCAGAAAAGGCCTGAGCGCAGGGAAAAGCAGTTGGCCCGGCGTCCCCGCCGCTCCGACAATCGCCGGATGACCGATGACCAGATCGACCCGGCCCGCCTGCGCGCCGCCCGCCGGGCCTGTACCCGCTTCCTCTCCGGCGCCCGCCCGCTCACCATGCGCGAGCGCCTCACCGCGCTCGCCGAGGCGGTCGAGCCGGACGCCCACCCCGACGTCTATGGGAACGGCGGGCCGGTCGGGGAGCTGGAGGAGCGCACCGCCGCGCTCCTCGGCACGGAGGACGCGGTGTTCTTCCCCAGCGGGACGATGGCCCAGCAGGTCGCCCTGCGCCACCACGCCGAGCGGACCGGCAACCCGGCCGTCGCGCTCCACCCGCAGAGCCACCTCGAACGGCACGAACGCCACGCCCACATCCAGCTCACCGGCCTGCGCAGCCTCTGGCCCACCACCGAGGCGCGGCAGCCGACCGCCGACGACCTGCGCGGCCTCGGCGAGCCGTTCGGCACCCTGGTGGTGGAACTCCCGCTCCGCGACCCGGGCTTCCTCCTGCCCAGCTGGGGCGAGCTCACCGAGCTGGTCGCCGTCGCCCGCGAGGCCGGTGCCCGGGTGCACTTCGACGGCGCCCGCCTCTGGAACACCACGACCCACTTCGGCCGGCCGCTGGACGAGATCGCCGCCCTGGCCGACAGCGTCTACGTCTCCTTCTACAAGGACCTCGGCGGCATCAGCGGGGCCGCCCTCGCCGGGGACAAGGCCTTCACCGCCTACGCCCGCACCTGGCGCCACCGTTACGGCGGCCAGCTCTACCAGCAGTGGCCGGCCGCCCTCGCCGCGCTCGCCGGCCTGGACACCGAGCTCCCCCGGATCCCCGGCTACACCCGCCACGCGGCGACCCTCGTCCCCGCCCTGGCCGCCCTTCCCGGTGCGCGGATCCTCCCGGAGGCGCCGCCCACCCACGACTTCCAGCTCTGGCTCCCCCACCCGGCGCGCGTCCTGAACGCCGCCACCCTCGCCCTCGCCGAGCGGGAGGGGACCTGGTTCCTGGACTGGACCGACGCCGCCCCCGGCCTCGCCATGGCCGAGGTCCGGCTGGCGGGCTCGGCCCAGGACTGGACGGCGCAGGAGGTCACCGAACTCGGGCTGCGCTTCCTGGAGCTGGTCGCCGCCGCCGAACGGGACTGACCCCCGGGAGGGCCGGCCCTCCGACGGAGCCCGCCGTCAAACGGATGGCGGGCTCCCGACCCTTCGTGTCAGAATGACGATTATGAGCAAGCAGCAGGCCGGAGACTTCGCCGACGTCCGCAGCCGCGAGCAGCTGGCGGGCCTGATGGCCACCGGGGCGCGGCCGAAGTGGGTGATGTTCTGGGGGCACACCGCCCGCAAGGGCGGCGGGGCGCGACAGGAGTGCCTGAGCCAGTGGTGGCCCGGGCAGTTCACCGTCGACGGGGTGACGTACGCCTCCGCCGAGCACTGGATGATGGCCGGCAAGGCCCGGATGTTCGGCGACCGGGCGATCGAGCAGCAGGTACTGAAGGCCCGGACGCCCGCCGAGGCGAAGAAGCTGGGCCGACTGGTCCAGGACTTCGACGACGAGACCTGGACGGCGGGCCGGTTCGACCTGGTGGTCGAGGGGAACGTCGCGAAGTTCGGCCAGGACGAGGCCCTGCGGGAGTACCTGCTCGGCACGGGAGGCCGCGTCCTGGTCGAGGCCAGCCCGCTGGACCGGATCTGGGGCATCGGTCTCGGCGCGGACGACATCCGGGCCGAACGCCCGCTGGAGTGGCGGGGGTTGAACCTGCTCGGGTTCGCACTGATGGAGGCGCGGGCGCGACTGGCCGGATGAGGCCGGTCACTCCCCCGCCGGACGGGGCGGCCCCGCCACGGAGCGCGACCGGCGCACTTCTCGCAACGGCCGCCCTCTGCGCGCTCCTTGACACCACTCGGGCACGACTGGTCGCGCTCTCGTAACTCCATCGCCACATTCCGACGCCAGGATGTCCCGCAGTCAGGGAACAGATGGACAGGTTGGGGCGATCATGCGCATGCGGTCGACGGAAGAATCCGCAGGCCAGCAACCGGAGGGCGAGCAACGGGCCGCCGAACTCCGGTCGGAACTGGACGAGTTGCTCCGCGCGAGCCGCTACGCGGGCCAACGCGAACGCCGGTTGAACGAGGCGATACGGGCGGCCCCGGGCCGCCGGCGCCCGGACGACGACCTGCTGCGGCAGCTCGCCCAGGCCCGCACCCTGCGCGAGGGCCTGGGTGCGCGCTGCCTGCAACTGAGCGATCAGTTACGGGAATTGGAGATCCACCTGAGACAGCGGCCGCACCCCCGGCCCACCCCGGAGCAGGCGGATCACCCGCCCCGCTCTCCCCACCAGCCCCCACCGCCCCCACCCCCGGCGCCGACCCCACCCCCGGCGCCGACCCCACCCCCGGCCCCGATCCCGGCAGCGGCGCCGACCCCCGCTGCGGCGCCGTCTCCCGCTCCACCCGTCCGCCCCGACCTCGGCGCCCTCACCGAGCGGATCACCGGACTCCACCGCAGCGGCGCCCTCCCCGAGGCCGGGGAGCTGCTGGACCGGGCCGCCGCCCACCTCGCCCCCGCCGACGCCGCCCTGCTGGTCGGGATGCTCTCCCGGCGCGGCCCGACCGGCGCCTCGCTCCAACTGGCCCGGACGGCCGCCCGGGGCGCCCCCGAGCACGCCGTCACGGTGCTGGCGGAGCTGCGGGAGCTGGGCCTGGCCGAGGAGGCCGCCGAACTGTTCCACGCCTTCCGGGCCTACCCGGCCGCCGCGGTCCCGGCCCTGCTCGCCGCGCTGGAGCGGGCCGGGCAGCACGCCGACAGCGCCACGCTGCTCTGGGAGTGGGGCTCGGCACCGACCCCGGAGCTGACCTCGCTGGCCGCCGGCCTCCAGCAGCACGGCCGCCCCGCCGACGTCCGCATGCTGCTGCGCCAGGCGGCCGGCCGCCCGACCGCGGACCTGGCCGGACTCGCGACCGAACTGCCGCCCGCGCTCGCCACCCTCCTGCTCCAGGAGCTGGCGGCCCTGCGCCCGCCGGTCGAACTGGTGCGCCTGGCCGCCGCGTTGGAGAACCGCCGGGACCTCTACGGGCAGCTGCTGGCCGCCCTGCTCGCCGACGACACCCGCCACCGCACCACCCTGGCCGCCCTGCGCACGGCCGGCCTGCCGACCGCCGCGCCGGCCGCCGCGCGCTCCCGCTGGGGCCGGCGGTAGGCCCCCGCCCCCGGAACAACAGGAACGCAGGGAGCCCCCGGCCCGCCTCCACGAAGGAGGACGACCGGGGGCTCCCCGAAGTACCGCAGTACCGGACTACCGAAGCACCGGACTCAGCAGCCGATCAGCCGCGCCGCCAGGTAGCCCTTCACCTGGTCGAGCGACACGCGCTCCTGCGACATGGTGTCGCGGTCGCGCACGGTCACGGCGTTGTCCTCGAGGGTGTCGAAGTCGACCGTGACGCAGAACGGCGTGCCGATCTCGTCCTGGCGGCGGTAGCGCTTGCCGATCGCGCCCGCGTCGTCGAACTCGACGTTCCACGCGGTGCGCAGGTCGGCGGCCAGGCCGCGGGCCTTCGGGGAGAGCTCGGCGTTGCGCGACAGCGGCAGCACGGCGACCTTGACCGGGGCCAGGCGCGGGTCGAGCCGCATGCCGACGCGCTTCTCCATGACGCCCTTGGCGTTCGGCGCCTCGTCCTCGAAGTAGGCGTCGATCAGGAAGGCCAGCATGGCGCGGTTGAGGCCGGCCGCCGGCTCGATGACGTACGGGAAGTACCGCTCGCCGCTCTCCTGGTCGAAGTACCGGAGGTCCTTGCCGGAGGCCTCGCTGTGCACCCGCAGGTCGTAGTCCGTGCGGTTGGCGACGCCCTCCAGCTCGGAGAACTCGGAGCCGCCGAAGTTGAAGCGGTACTCGATGTCCACGGTGCGCTTGGCGTAGTGGGAGAGCTTCTCCTTCGGGTGCTCGAAGAAGCGCATGTTCTCGGTGCGCATGCCGAGGTCGACGTACCAGTCCCAGCGCTGCTGGAGCCAGTACTCGTGCCACTGCTCGTCCTCGCCCGGCTTGACGAAGAACTCCATCTCCATCTGCTCGAACTCGCGGGTGCGGAAGATGAAGTTGCCGGGGGTGATCTCGTTGCGGAAGCTCTTGCCGGTCTGGGCGATGCCGAACGGCGGCTTCTTGCGCGACGTGGTCTGGACGGAGCTGAAGTTGGTGAAGATGCCCTGGGCGGTCTCGGGGCGCAGGAACGCCAGGCCGCTCGCCTCCTCGGTGACGCCGAGGTGGGTCTTCAGCATGCCCGAGAAGTCCTTGGGCTCGGTGAACTGGCCCTTGGTACCGCAGTCGGGGCAGTTGACGTCCTTGAGGCCGTTCGGCGGCGGGAAGCCGTGCTTGGCCTCGTACTTCTCCTCCAGGTGGTCGGCCCGGTGGCGCTTGTGGCAGGAGAGGCACTCGGTCAGCGGGTCGTTGAAGGTGGCGACGTGGCCGGAGGCCTCCCAGACCTCGCGGGCCAGGATCACCGACGAGTCGAGTCCGACGACGTCCTCGCGGGCCTGGACCATCGTGCGCCACCACTGGCGCTTGATGTTCTCCTTGAGTTCGACGCCCAGCGGCCCGTAGTCCCAGGCGGCACGCGTGCCGCCGTAGATCTCGCTGCAGGGGTAGACGAAGCCTCGGCGCTTGCTCAGGCTGACGATCGTGTCGATCTTGTCGGCGGCCACAGTGCTCTCTTCAGTACGTACGGCACGGTCAGGGCACGGCTGGTTGCTCGTACCCGAATACCCAAGGTTACCGGCCGGACGGGTACGGGGTTCAAATCGATAGGGTCCGGCTCCCCCCGTCCACCGCCACCTGTCGTTCACCCGTCCGAGTGAGTTGACAATCATTTCCACTTGAGATGAGAATGATTGTCATGATGATCGGACTGCTCAGCCGCCGGACCCGCAAGACCGCCGCCCTCGCCGTCGCCGCCCTCGCCTCCTCACTGGCCCTCACGGCCTGCGGCGGCAGCAGCAGCGCCCAGGGCACGGACGGCAAGCTGAACGTCGTCGCCTCCTTCTACCCGATGGAGTTCCTGGCCCAGCAGATCGGCAAGGAGCACGTCTCGGTCACCGACCTCACCGCGCCCGGCGTCGAGCCGCACGACCTGGAACTCACCGCCAAGCAGGTCGCCGGCGTCCAGAAGGCCGACGCGATCCTCTACCTCAAGGGCCTCCAGCCCACCGTCGACCAGGCCGTCGACCAGTCGGGCAGCAAGCACAAGATCGACGCCACCGCCGCCAGCCCGCTGGTCGACCACCACCTCGACGAGGGCACCGCCGAGGGCGACGGCCACAAGCACGAGGGCCCGGCCGGCGACCCGCACGTCTGGCTCGACCCGAGCCGCTACGCCGCGATCGCCAAGAGCGTCGGCGCCGAGTTCGCCAAGGCCGACCCCGCCCACGCCGCCGACTACCGGAAGAACACCGACGACCTGGTCACCCGGCTCACCGCCCTGGACCAGGAGTTCCGGACCGGGCTGCAGGACGTCAAGACCAAGACCTTCGTCACCAGCCACGCCGCCTTCGGCTACCTCGCCGACCACTACGGCCTCACCCAGGTCGCCATCAACGGCGTCGACCCGGAGTCCGAGCCCACCCCGGCCCGCCTCGCCGAGGTACAGAAGGCCGCCAAGGACAACGGCGTCACCACGATCTTCTTCGAGACCCTGGTCAGCCCCAAGCTCGCCGACACCGTCGCCAAGGACCTCGGCCTCAAGACCGCCGTGCTGGACCCGCTGGAGGGCGTCAAGGACCCCGCCAAGGACGACTACCTGACCGTCATGAAGCAGAACCTGGCCAACCTCCGGGCCGCCCTCGGCGCGCCCACGGCGACCGCCGCCCCCACCCCCGCGAGCTGACGGGACGCACCACCATGACCCACCCGATACCCCCGGCCGTCCGCCTCCTCGACGCCGTCGCCTCGCGCGGCGGCCGGCCGGTGCTGCGCGGCGTCGACCTCACCGTCCGACCCGGCGAGGTCGTCGCCCTGCTCGGCGCCAACGGCTCCGGCAAGTCGACCACCGTCAAGGCCGTGATCGGCTCCGTGCCGCTGGAGCAGGGCACCCTGGAGCTGTTCGGCACCCCGTACGGCTCCTTCCGCGCCTGGCACCGGATCGGGTACGTCCCGCAGCGCACCACCGCCGCCTCCGGCGTCCCCGCCACCGTGCGCGAGGTGGTCTCCACCGGGCGGCTGGCGCAGCACCGGCTGCTGCCGTTCCGTCGCCGGGACCGCGCCGCGGTGGACGGCGCGCTGGCCGCTGTCGGCATGCTGGACCGGGCCGGGGACGGCGTCGCCGACCTCTCCGGCGGCCAGCAGCAGCGGGTGCTGATCGCCCGCGCCCTGGTCGGCACCCCCGACCTGCTGATCATGGACGAGCCGATGGCCGGCGTCGACGCCGCCAGCCAGCAGGTGCTCGCCGACACCCTGCGTGCCGAGGTCGGCCGCGGCGCCTCGGTGCTCCTGGTGCTGCACGAACTCGGGCCGCTGGAGCCGCTGATCGACCGCGCCGTGGTGCTGCGGGACGGCTGCGTCGCGCACGACGGCCCGCCGGTTCCCAACACCGGCCTGCACGCGCTGCCCGGCCACGACCACGTCCACCCGCACGCCGACCTCACCCCGCCGAGGCTGCTCGCATGACCGAGATGCTCTCCTACGACTTCATGCAGCGCGCCCTGCTGGCCGCCGTACTGGTCGGGATCACCGCCCCCGCCGTCGGGATCTACCTGGTGCAACGCCGCCAGGCCCTGATGGGCGACGGCATGGGCCACGTCGCGATGACCGGCGTCGGCCTCGGCTTCATCTTCCAGACCAGCCCGGTCTGGATGGCCGTGCTGGTCTGCGTGCTCGGCGCCGTCACCATGGAGCTGGTCCGCTCGCGCGGCAACCAGCGCGGCGACATCGCCCTGGCGATGCTCTTCTACGGCGGCATGGCCTGCGGCAAGCTGCTCGTCTCGATGTCCGCCCAGGCCGGGGCCGGCTCGCTGGAGAGCTACCTGTGGGGCTCGATCCTCACCGTCGCCCCCGCCGACCTGGCCACCATCGCGGTGCTCGGGGCCGTGGTGATCGCGGTCACCGTCGGCCTGCGCCGCCAGCTCTTCGCGATCTGCCAGGACGAGGACTTCGCCCGGGTCACCGGCGTTCCGGTGCGCACCCTCAACCTGCTGCTCGCGGTGATGGCCGCGGTGACCGTCACGGTCGCCATGCGGGTGGTCGGCCTGCTGCTGGTCAGCGCGCTGATGGTGGTCCCGGTGGTCGCCGCCCAGCAGTTGACCCGCTCCTTCGCCGCCACCCAGGCCGCCTCGATCGCGCTCGGCGTGGTGGTCGCGCTGGCCGGCGTCACCGGTTCCTACCAGCTCGACGTGCCCTCCGGCCCGGCCATCGTGCTGCTCGCCATCGCGGTGTTCGCGGTGTTCAGCGCGATCGCCGCCCCGCTCGCCCGCCGCCGCCACCGGCGCCGCGGCGACGCCGACCCGGCCCCCCAGGTCTGCGACGTCCGGCTCCCGGACGGAATCCCCGACGCGTTCCCCGACGGAATCGCCGACGCGTTCCCCGACCCGATCCCCGGCCGCGGCCCCGGCCGGATCCCCGGCCAGGACCCGGGAACGACTTCCTCCGACGCGACCACTCCGGAGCGGCGGGCCGGGCTGGCACAATGAGGTGCGTGACGCCCACGACCCCAGGAGGACCCACGGTGACCACCGCAGGCCCGTCGCCGCGCGCCCGCTCGACCCGGCAGCGAGCCGCCGTCTCGGCGGCCCTGGACGAGATCGCGGACTTCCGCAGCGCCCAGGAGCTCCACGACCTGCTCAAGCACCGCGGGGACTCCGTCGGTCTGACCACGGTCTACCGCACCCTCCAGTCGCTCGCCGACGCCGGTGAGGTGGACGTGCTGCGCACCGCCGACGGCGAGGCCGTCTACCGCCGGTGCAGCAGCGGGCACCACCACCACCTGGTCTGCCGGCACTGCGGCGCCACCGTCGAGGTCGAGGGCCCCGCGGTCGAGCGCTGGGCCAACTCGGTCGCCGCCGAGCACGGGTTCAGCGACATCGCGCACACCCTGGAGATCTTCGGCACCTGCGCGGACTGCGCGAAGAAGGGCTGAACGGCCGTCCGTACGGGGGCAGCCCGCGCGGACGACGGCCGAAGGGCCCGCGGGAACGAACCGTTCCCGCGGGCCCTTCGGCACGCGCGCACCGGTCGGCGTCAGCGCTGGGTGGGCAGCTCCAGCGGCGCGGCGACCTCGTTCGGGATCGCCCCGCCGAAGCGGCGGTCGCGCATCGCGAACTGCTCGCAGGCGCGCCACAGGTCGCGGCGGTCGAAGTCCGGCCAGAGCACGTCCTGGAACACGAACTCGGCGTACGCGGACTGCCAGAGCAGGAAGTTGGAGGTGCGCTGCTCGCCGCTGGGGCGCAGGAAGAGATCCACGTCCGGCATGTCCGGGTGGTACATGTACTTGGCGATGGTCTTCTCGTTGACCTTCTTCGGGTCCAGCCGGCCGGCCGCCACGTCCAGCGCGATCGCCTGCGCGGCGTCGGCGAGTTCGGCCCGGCCGCCGTAGTTGACGCACATGTAGAGCGTCACCGCGTCGTTGCCCTTGGTCTGCTCCTCGGCGACCTGGAGCTCCTGGACGACGCTCTTCCACAGCTTGGGCATCCGGCCGGCCCAGCGGATCCGCACGCCCATCGCGTCCATCTCGTCACGGCGGCGGCGGATGACGTCCCGGTTGAAGTTCATCAGGAACTTCACCTCGTCGGGCGAGCGCTTCCAGTTCTCGGTGGAGAACGCGTACAGCGAGATGTTCTTGACGCCGAGCTCGATCGCGCCCTTGAGCACGTCCAGCACCACGGACTCGCCGATCTTGTGGCCCTCGGTGCGGGGCAGCCCGCGCTCCTTGGCCCAGCGGCCGTTGCCGTCCATCACGATGGCGACGTGGTCCGGGACCAGCTCGCCGGGGAGCTTCGGGGGCTTGGCGCCGCTGGGGTGCGGGGTCGGGGGTTCGTAGACCCGCTGCTTGCCGCCGCCGAAGAGCCGTCGCGCTGCCATGTGCTCACTTCTCCACGTATCTCATCGAGCGGATGCCCCGCTCCAGGTGCCACTGCAGATAGGCCGCGACCAGGCCGCTGCCCTCCCGCCAGTACCGCGGCTCGCAGGCGTCGGCCGTCCGCCAGTCCCCTGACAGCAGCGCCCCGAGCAGTACCAGTGTCTCAGGGGAGGGTACGGCACATCCGGGCACTCGGCAGTCCGCGCAGAGCACCCCCCCTGCGGGGAGGGAGAAGAAACGGTTCGGCCCGTCCAGGCCGCATTTGGCGCAGTCCGTGAAGCTCGCGCCGTACCCGTTCACCGCGAGCGAGCGCAGCAGGAAGGCGTCCAGCACCAGGTGCGACTCGTGCGTCCCGGCCGCCAGCACGCGCAGCCCGCCCACCAGCAGCAGATACTGCTGGACGGCCGGCTCGCCCTCGTTCTCGGCGAAGCGCTCGGCCGTCTCCAGCATCGCCGTGCCGGCGGTGTAGCGGCCGTAGTCGGTGACGATCGATCCGCCGTACGGGGCGATGGTCTCCACCTGGGTGCACAGCGGCAGCCCGCGCCCGATCAGCTCGCTCCCCCGGCTGAAGAACTGCACGTCCACGTGCGAGAACGGCTCCAGCCGGGCGCCGAACTTGGACTTGGTCTTGCGCACCCCGCGCGCCACCGCCCGCACCTTGCCGTGGTGGCGGGTCAGCAGGGTGATGATCCGATCGGCCTCGCCGAGCTTCTGCGCCCGCAACACGACGCCGTCGTCCCGGAAAAGACTCATGCCCCCCATTGTCCCCCAGGGCTCTGACAGCCGTGGACAGCCGTGTTGCCCGCACCGGGGGCCGTGGGGGAGGACCACTGCGGTGCGGGTCACGGCGGGCCCGGAGGGGGGGCGGGCCCGTTTGTGGGGGATACGGAAGGTCCGGAGGGGCGGGGCCGAGGCCCTACAGGTTCTCGTACGGTGCCCGGGTCGCCGCCTCCAGCAGCGCCGGCACCTGGCTCTGCGGCAGGTCCAGGCAGCTGCCGACCGCGGCCAGCGCCTCGCGCTCCTGCGGCAGGTAGCGCCCGTCCGCCAGGGCGATCGCCGCGCCCAGCAGCAGCAGCCGCTCCCGGCCCTGCTGGGCCAGGTGCGGGGCGAGCGGTTCGAGCACCGCGTGCAGTTCCACGGTCAGGCCGCCGGCCATCCCGTGGGCGTCGTGGAGTTCGCCGCCGAGCCCGGACAGCGCGGCGAGCGCGGCCAGCACCTGGGCCTCGCCGCAGTCCTCGAACCCGGCCTCGCGCACCGCCGTGCAGGCCGCCTCACGGGCCGCCCGGTGGGCGGTGCCGCCGGCCGCGAGCAGGGCCAGGGCGATGGTGTACTGGGCGTCCCGCAGCATCGCGCCGAGGCGCACGCTGGTGGGCTGCTCCAGGGACTCGACGCCGTAGCGCCCGTGGCAGCTGGTGCACTGCACGCTGCCGATCACCGGCCCGAGCGGCGCGACCGGCGTCCCCAGCAACCGCAGCCACCGCCGGCCGTGCTGCCGGCGGTAGTTGCGGTCCCCGCCGCAGCCCGGACAGAAGAAATCACCGAGAACATCGGTCCGCCACCTCGGGCGAACACCCCACAACCTGGTCACGGCGCCACTCCCCAGACATGGCAGGCGGCCTGCACAACTATGGACAGGTCACGCGACCGGACGCCGAGGCCGTCCCACCGACCCGGCTTGCCGGTGGATCGATGTTGCCACGGTTACCGGCACGTGTCAGTACCTCGAACGGCTTCCGATCCGAAAAAATGTGGCGCAGGCCACAGCCCGCCCGGGACGCCCGACGGACACGGCGAAGGGCCGTCCCGCGGGACGGCCCTTCGCGTACCACCCGCGGGAGTTAGCCGCGCTGCGAGCGGTTGACGGCACTGATCATCGCCTTCAGCGAGGCCAGCACGGTGTTGCCGTCGATGCCCACGCCCCACAGCACCTTGCCGTCCACCGCGCACTCCACGTACGCGGCCGCCTGGGCGTCGCCGCCCTCGCTCAGCGCGTGCTCGGCGTAGTCCAGCACCCGTACGTCCACGCCGATCCGGGCCAGCGCGTCCGCGAAGGCCGAGACCGGGCCGTTGCCGGTACCGGTCAGGGTCACCGGCGCACCGTCCACCACGGCCTCGGCGGTCAGCGCGTCCCGGCCGTCCTCGGTGGTCAGGGTGCGCGAACCCGCCAGCGACAGCCGGCCCCACGGGTTGCCGGTGGTCGGCAGGTACTCGTCCTCGAAGACCCGCCAGATCTCCGCCGGGCTGACCTCGCCGCCCTCGGCGTCGGTCTTGGCCTGGATGATCCGGGAGAACTCGATCTGCATCCGGCGCGGCAGGTCCAGCTTGTGGTCGTTCTTGAGGACGTACGCCACCCCGCCCTTGCCGGACTGGCTGTTGACCCGGATGACCGCCTCGTAGGTGCGGCCGACGTCCTTCGGGTCGATCGGCAGGTACGGCACGCCCCAGGTGTGCTCCGCCACCGGCACCCCGGCCGCCTTCGCGTCCGCCTCCAGGACGTCGAAGCCCTTCTTGATGGCGTCCTGGTGCGAACCGGAGAAGGAGGTGTACACCAGGTCCCCGGCGTACGGGTGGCGCGGGTGCACCTCCATCTGGTTGCAGTACTCGGCGGTGCGGCGCACCTCGTCGATGTCGGAGAAGTCGATCTGCGGGTCGATGCCCTGCGAGAACAGGTTCATCCCCAGCGTCACCAGGTCGACGTTGCCGGTCCGCTCGCCCTGCCCGAACAGGCAGCCCTCGATCCGGTCCGCGCCCGCCATGTAGGCCAGCTCGGCGGAGGCCACGGCGGTGCCGCGGTCGTTGTGGGGGTGCACCGACAGGCAGACGAACTCGCGGCGCGACAGGTTGCGCGACATCCACTCGAACTGGTCGGCCTGGACGTTCGGGGTGGCCCGCTCGACGGTGGCCGGCAGGTTCAGGATGATCTCGCGGCCCGCACCGGGCTGCCAGACGTCCATCACCGCCTCGCAGACCTCCAGCGCGAAGTCCAGCTCGGTGTCCACGAAGATCTCCGGCGAGTACTGGTAGCCGAAGACGGTGTCGTCGCCCAGCAGCTTCTCCGCGTACTCCATCACCAGCCGGGTGCCGTCCACCGCGATCGCCTTGGTGGCCGCCTCGTCGTTGCGGAACACCACCCGGCGGAACAGCGGCGCGGTCGCGTTGTACAGGTGGACGGTCGCCCGCGGGGCGCCGACCAGCGCCTCGACGGTCTTCTCGATCAGCTCCTCGCGGGCCTGGGTCAGCACCGAGATGGTGACGTCCTCCGGGATCGCCCCCTCCTCGATCAGCGACCGCACGAAGGCGTGGTCGGTGGCGCCGGAGGACGGGAAGCCGACCTCGATCTCCTTGTAGCCCATGGCCACCAGCAGGTCGAACATCTTCCGCTTGCGGGCCGGGGACATCGGGTCGATCAGCGCCTGGTTGCCGTCCCGCAGGTCGGTGGAGAGCCAGCGCGGCGCCTTGGTGATCACCTGGTGCGGCCAGGTGCGGTCCGGCAGGTCGACGGTGCCGAACGGCAGGTAGCGCCCGTGGCGCATGCCCGAGGGCCGCTGGCGCACGGAGGCGGCGGTGATCGGGGTCGGCCGGTCGACGAAGGCGCGAGCGGCGGGGACGGACGCGGCGGAGGTCTGCTCGGTCATGGAGGGGACTCTCGGCTTCCTGTGGATGCGTGGTGCGGGCGGTCGGGAGGGATCGACACCGACTGGCCGGCCGCTGCTGCGCCCCGCGATACGCCGTCGCATCGCCGTTTCCGCGCACAGCTCGTTCCCCGCGGCGAGGGAGCCGGCCCGGTGGACTACAGGCCCTCGACGCGGCAGCTAAGAAGAAGCAGCCCGTTGCGCATGATGTGGCCCAGCGTAACCCAGGCCCGCGCGCCCCCGAAGTGATCCGGGCTTCCGTTCCACCCCTTGAGACGTGGACCGGTCCTGCCGCAGGTGGTGACATCCGGTCATCGAGGCCTCACCCTGGGCCGCATGACTGCAGGAGTCCCGCGCTGCGCGATCGTCCCGCCGTACGTCCTGGACCGCCTCGCCGAGGCCGGTCACCAGCCCGCCGTCCACTCCCTCGCCCTGGACGCCGCGCACCGCGCGGCCCGCCTCGCCGCTCCCCCGCCGACCACCGGCGCCCCCGGCCTCAGCCGGCTGGTCTACGACGCCGGGCACGGCCAGCGGCTGCCCGGGCGCACCGTCCGCACCGAGGGCCACGCCCCGGTCGCCGACGCCTCCGTCAACCACGCCTACGACGGCCTGGGCGCCACCTTCGCGCTCTACTCCGACGTCTTCGGCCGCGACTCGATCGACGGCCGCGGCCTGCGGATGGACGCCAGCGTCCACTACGGCCGCAACTACGACAACGCCTTCTGGAACGGCTCGCAGATGGTCTTCGGCGACGGCGACGGCCAGGTCTTCGGCGACTTCACCGCCTGCATCGACGTCATCGGCCACGAACTCACCCACGGCGTCACCCAGTTCACCGCCGGACTGGACTACCAGGACCAGCCCGGCGCGCTCAACGAGTCGGTCTCCGACGTCTTCGGCTCGCTGGTCAAGCAGTACGCCCTGCACCAGGACGCCGCCTCCGCCGACTGGTTGATCGGCGCCGGACTGCTCGCCCCCGGCATCCAGGGCGTGGCGCTGCGCTCGATGAAGGCGCCCGGCACCGCCTACGACGACCCCCGGCTCGGCAAGGACCCGCAACCCGCCCACATGCGGGACTACGTGGACACCACCGACGACAACGGCGGGGTGCACATCAACTCCGGCATCCCCAACCACGCGTTCTACCTGCTGGCCACCGCCCTCGGGGGATCGTCCTGGGAGCAGGCCGGGCGGATCTGGTACGACGCCCTGACCGGCGGCGGGCTGCCCGCCACCGCCGACTTCACCGCCTTCGCCCGGGCCACCGTGGCCGCCGCCAAGGCCCGTTACCCCGACAGGCCCCCGATCGCCGACACCGTGACGGCCTCCTGGGCCCAGGTCGGCGTCAGCCCGGGGTGACCGCGGACGACCGGTTCACCACCGGTCCGGAGCGGTTTGAGACCGCCTTAAGGTCACGGTCGGGGAAAAGAGCCGCAAAAAGCCTTCCCTGCGTAGCACCATGGACACCATGCGTATCCAGGTGACCCGGACCGGCGGACTCGCCGGAATCCTCCGCCACGCGGAGCTCGAAACCGTCGACCGCACGGACGCCCCGCACGTCCACGCGCTCGCCCGCGAGGCCGTCGCGGGCGGGCTGCGCGCGCCCTCGTACGGGGTGCCGGACGGCTTCCACTACGAGATCACCGTCGACGGGCGGACGGTGTACTGCGCCGACCCCAAACTCACCGACTCCCAGCGGGAGCTGGTCTCGCTGGTGCTCCGCGAGGGGGCGTAGGCCCCTCCCGGGCCCGGTGCGGCACGGGCCCGCCCGGACGCGCGCGGCGTCCGGACGGGCCCGGGGCGGCTCGCCGCCCTTCGCCGAACTCCCCGGTCAGAAGCCGAGCTTGCGCAGCTGCTTGGGGTCGCGCTGCCAGTCCTTGGCCACCTTGACGTGCAGGTCCAGGTAGACCGGCGTGCCGAGCAGCGCCTCGATGTGCTTGCGGGCGGTGGTGCCGACGTGCTTGAGCCGGGAGCCCTTGGCGCCGATCACGATCGCCTTCTGGCTCTGCCGCTCGATGTAGACGTTGGCGTGGATGTCCAGCAGCGGGCGGTCCGCCGGGCGGCCCTCGCGCGGCAGCATCTCCTCGACCACGACGGCGAGCGAGTGCGGCAGTTCGTCCCGCACGCCCTCCAGGGCGGCCTCGCGGATCAGCTCGGCGACCATGATCTGCTCGGGCTCGTCGGTGAGGTCGCCCTCCGGGTAGAGCTGGTCGCCCTCGGGCAGCAGCTTGGTGAGGAGGTCGGCGACCAGGTCGACCTGCTGGTCGCCGACCGCCGAGACCGGGATGATCTCGGCCCACTCGAAGCCCAGCTCGATGCCGAGCTGGTGGATGGCGATCAGCTGCTCGGCCAGGCGCTTGGAGTCGACCAGGTCGGTCTTGGTGACGATGGCGACCTTGGGGGTCTTCTTGATCCCGGCGATCTCCTTGGCGATGAACTTGTCGCCGGGGCCGAGCTTCTGGTCGGCGGGCAGGCAGAAGCCGATCACGTCGACCTCGGCCCAGGTGGTGCGGACCAGGTCGTTGAGGCGCTCGCCGAGCAGGGTGCGGGGCTTGTGCAGGCCGGGGGTGTCGACCAGCACGAGCTGGGCGTCCGGGCGGTGCACGATGCCGCGCACGGTGTGGCGGGTGGTCTGCGGGCGGTCGGAGGTGATCGCGACCTTCGTCCCCACCAGGGCGTTGGTCAGGGTCGACTTGCCCGCGTTGGGACGGCCGACGAAGCACGCGAACCCGGAGCGGTACGAGGAGGAAGGGGCATTCATGCGCCCCATTCTCCCTGATCACCGGAGCCCCGCCGTCCGGGGCCGGTCCGTCCGGGGCGCTCAGCCCTTGCCGCCGCCCCGTCCGACCAGCGAGAACACCACCAGCAGCAGCAGGAAGGCGAGTGAACCCCAGAGCCAGTAGACCGTGCCGGTCTCCTGCCACTTGCCCATGCCCATCACGAACAGCACCAGCCCGGCGACGAACGCCAACGCCCCCATGCCCCAGCCCCTCACCGAGTCCACCCCTCCGGTGAGATTATCTGCTGAATGCAGGGGGCGCGGTCTCCTCGCTCCGGCCCCGAGGGGGCCGCCGGGGGCCGCTCAGCGGGCCTCGGCCACCACCCGCAGCGTCCCGTCCGGCCCGGCCAGCAGCACCGGCGTACCGGCCCCGCCCAGGTCCCGCACGGCCGCCAGATCGGCCTCGGCGGGCTGCTCGGCCTCGCTCACCACGGCGGCCGCCTCCAGCGACTTCGCACCGCTGGCCACCGCCATCGCCACCGCCGTCCGCAGCGCGCTCAGCCGCAGCGACTCCAGCGCGACCGTCCCGGCCACGTAGGTGCGGCCGGTCTCGTCACGCACCGCGGCCCCCTCGGCCACGCCGTTGCGGGCGCGGGCCGAGCGGGCCAGGGTGATGATCTTCTTGTCTTCGGGGTCGAGTTCGACGATGTCACTCATGCCGCCGAGCATAGGCGGCACGCTCCCGGCGCCCTCGGTCAACCCGGCCCCCTCGGTCAACCCGGCCCCTCCGTCAACCCGGCTCAGTGGCCCACCGGGTGGGTGCGGCCGGGGTTCGGGTTGAGCACCTTGACGAAGGTCTTCGCGGCGCCGGACGGCAGCGGCTCCTCGTGCGAGGCCCGCTCGCGCCAGAACGGGTTGTCGTGCGGCAGGTGGCTGCTCACCCGGCCGTACATCCCGAAGGTGGTCACGACGATCCCGAAGACGAACGCGAACAGCACGTTCGACATCCGGAAGTTGAGGATGTTCGCGTCCGGCCGGCCGAGCACCGTCAGCCCGTAGAAGCCGGACAGGACGAACAGCACGCCGACCACCATGTTGAGGTTGGACGCGAAGTTCCCGCCGATCACCGCTCCGACCAGCAGGACCGCACCCGCCACGATGGACAGGATGCTCAGCGCCCCGTTGGTCGACAGCCCGGCGATCCGGTCACCGTGGGTGGCCAGGAAGCCGGGGTGGTCGGACAGCCCCAGGATCCCGAACACGATCAGGAAGATCCCCCCGAGCCCCGCCCCGACCCGCCACACCAGGGCGAGCCGTCGATCGACGGTCGGCAGTTCGTCTTGCAGCTTCATGGCGACCTCCAGAGCCCGGCCGTCGCCGCGGGGCACGGCCGGGAGGCACGGCTAGCTGTAGGGATGGCTCCCCTGCATGTGGGGCGTCTCGTGCATGTAGAGCGAGCCGCACTGCTGGCAGCAGCGCAGCCCGGTGCCCCATTCCTGCTCGGGCCGCGTCTCGGCGTCGTCGGGCATGCTCCGGCCGCAGAGCGCGGTCGACGGGTCCTCGTCCCGCACCACGTGCCAGGACTTGACTCCGCCGGCCGCCCCCTGCGGGCCGTACTCCGCGCGAAGTTTGTGCGTCATGCCCTCCATGGTCGCGCGGCGACCGCCCACCCGCTACTCGCCCGCGGCCCGCACCGTTTCCGACCAACGCACCGGCGAGGCGACCATCGAACCGATCCGGTTGCGGCGCCCGGCCGAGGACTCCGCGGTCAGCAGGATGCCGGTCAGGCCGTCCGCCGCCGGCTCGGGCAGCGGGATCTCGCAGGCCGACCCGGGGATCGGCACCCGGCCCAGGTGCTTGGCCAGCAGGCCGCCGACGGTCTCGACGTCCTCGTCCTCCAGCTCGATCCCGAACAGCTCGCCCAGGTCCTCCACCAGCAGCCGGGCGGTGATCCGGTACGAGCCGTCGCCGAGGTCCTCGACCGGCGCGATCTCCCGGTCGTACTCGTCGGTGATCTCGCCGACGATCTCCTCCAGGACGTCCTCGATGGTGACCAGGCCCGCCGTGCCGCCGTACTCGTCGATCACGATCGCGACGTGCGAGCGGCGCTGCTGCATCTCCCGCAGCAGGTCGCCGGCCGGCTTGGAGTCCGGGACGAACACGGCCGGGCGCATCACGGCGCCGACCTCCTCGGCCTCCGCCTCCCGGTTGATGTGGGTGCGGCGCACCAGGTCCTTGAGGTAGACGATGCCGACCACGTCGTCCTCGTTGTCGCCGACCACCGGGATCCGCGAGAAGCCCGAGCGCAGCGCCAGGGTGAGCGCCTGCCGGACGGTCTTGTGCCGCTCGATCATCACCAGGTCGGTGCGCGGCACCATCACCTCGCGCACGATGGTGTCGCCCAGTTCGAAGACCGAGTGCACCATCCGGCGCTCCTCGTCCTCGATCAGGTCGTCCTTCTCGGCGAGGTCGACCAGCGCCCGCAGCTCCGCCTCGGAGGCGAACGGCCCCTCCCGGTACCCCTTGCCCGGGGTCAGCGCGTTGCCCAGCAGGATCAGCAGCCGCGGGATCGGGCCGAGCACCGCGGCCAGCGGCAGCAGCACGAAGGAGGCCGCGGTCGCGGTGGAGATCGGGTGCTGGCGCCCGATGGTGCGCGGCGAGACGCCCACCGCGACGAAGGACACCAGCACCATGACGCCGAAGGCCAACAGCACGGCCTGCCAGGTCGGGTGGATGTTGCGCACGCACACCGCGGTGACCAGCACCGCGGCCGCCATCTCGCTGGCCACCCGGATCAGGGTGGCCAGGTTGAGGTAGCGGAACGGGTCGGAGGCGACGGCCAGCAGCCGCGCGGAGCCGCGCCGGCCGTTGCGCACGGCCTCCTCCGCCCGGAACCGGGAGACCCGGGAGATGCCCGCCTCGGCGCACGCGGCCAGCCAGCCCAGGACGACCAGGGCCACGGCACCGAGGATGAAGCTCGTACTCTCACCGCTCACAGGAGTTCGGGCCCCGCGCTCAGTGGGTGGTGGGGGCCGGGGAGATGCCGCCGAGGCCCCGGCCCGCCCGCCAGTCGTCCAGGATCCGCTTCTGGAGGGCGAACATCTCTTCCTCCTCCTCCGGCTCCTCGTGGTCGTAGCCGAGGACGTGCAGCACGCCGTGGACGGTGAGCAGCTGGAGCTCCTCGTCCATCGAGTGCTTGGAGGGGGCCGCCTTGCCCTGCTGCTCGGCGACCTCGGGGCAGAGCACGATGTCACCGAGCAGGCCCTGCGGCAGCTCCTCGCCCTCCTTGCCCGGACGCAGCTCGTCCATCGGGAACGACATCACGTCGGTCGGTCCGGGCAGGTCCATCCACTGGATGTGCAGCTCCTCCATCGCCGCACCGTCCACCAGGATCACGGACAGTTCGGACTGCGGGTGGATCCGCATCTTGTCCAGGGCGAAGCGGGCGACGTCGAGGATGGCTTCCTCATCGGCGTCCCAACCGGACTCGTTGGCGATGTCGATCGACATGACGGGCTGTGTGCTCAGCTTTCGGTGCGATGGGACTGTCGGGGTGCGCGCGCCGCGGCGGTCTTTCCGGGGCGCCGCTGGGCGGGCTTGCGGGGGGCCGGGGAGTTCTCCTCGGCCTCCTGCCGCGCGTCCCAGCGCTCGTAGGCGTCCACGATCCGGCCGACCAGCTTGTGGCGGACCACGTCGGTGCTGGTGAGGACGGAGAAGTGGATGTCCGGGACGCCGGCCAGGATCTCCTGGACGACCTTGAGCCCGCTGCGGGTGCCGCCCGGGAGGTCGATCTGGCTGGTGTCGCCGGTGACCACCACCCGGGAGTTGAACCCGAGGCGGGTGAGGAACATCTTCATCTGCTCGGGCGAGGTGTTCTGGGCCTCGTCCAGGATGATGAAGGCGTCGTTGAGGGTGCGGCCGCGCATGTACGCGAGCGGCGCGACCTCGATGGTGCCGGCCGCCATCAGGCGCGGGATGGAATCCGGGTCCATCATGTCGTGCAGCGCGTCGTACAGCGGGCGCAGGTACGGGTCGATCTTCTCGTAGAGGGTGCCGGGCAGGAAGCCCAGCCGCTCGCCCGCCTCGACCGCCGGACGGGTCAGGATGATCCGGTTGACCTCCTTGGCCTGGAGGGCCTGGACGGCCTTGGCCATCGCCAGGTAGGTCTTGCCGGTGCCGGCCGGGCCGAGGCCGAAGACGATCGTGTGCTTGTCGATCGCGTCGACGTAGCGCTGCTGGTTGAGCGTCTTGGGGCGGATCGTGCGGCCGCGGTTGGACAGGATGTTCGCGGTGAACACCTGGGACGGCGCCGGGCTGTCCGGGCCCTCCTCGCGGAGCATGGCGATGGAGCGCTCCACGGAGTCCTCCGTCAGGGGCTGGCCGGTGCGCAGCACCAGCATCATCTCGTTGAAGAGCTTCTGCACGAGGGCGACCTCGGCGCGCTCCCCGGTGGCGGTCACCTCGTTGCCGCGGACGTGGATGTCGGCGGCGGGGAACCCCTGCTCGATCACGCGCAGCAGCGAGTCCGCCGTGCCGAGCAGGGTGACCATCGGATGCTTCTCGGGGATGACGATCCGGGCGCTCACCCGGCCGTCGTCGGTCGGTTCGGGGCGCGACTGTCCATCGGTACGGGTCTGCGATGTGTCACTCATGGGTCGGCGCTGGGCCTGCCTCATCCCATCCGTGGTCTCGTGTGCCGCTCGGTCTCTCCGGGGCACCAGGGTACGCCGCGAGCGTGATCGCTGCGGCGGGCGGCGGGGCCGCACCCGACGATGCTGCGGCAGATCGCGGGGCGACGCGAGCCCTTTTCGCGGGGAGCCCGTGCGGCGTCCACCGCCGGCGCCGCGCCGTCCACGGGTGACGGCGGGTGCTCCACGGGTGACGGCGGACCGTTCACGGGTGGCGGCGAGCGGGGACGGGCACCCGGGCGAGGTCCTCGGCGAGCACCAGTTCCCCGTCGAAGTGCTTGCGGGCGTCGGCCAGGTGCTGGCCCAGGTCCGGGTAGCGCTGCGAGAAGTGGGTCAGCACGAGCGTCCGCGCCCCGGCCTCCGCCGCGACCTTGGCGGCCTGGCCGGCGGTGAGGTGGCCGTGGTCCTCGGCGAGGTGGGCGTCGGCGTCGGTGAAGGTCGCCTCGACCACCAACAGGTCGGCCCCCTCGGCGAGTTCGTGCACCCCCTCGCAGAGCCGGGTGTCCATCACGAAGGCGAAGCGCTGGCCCCGGCGGTGCTCGCTGACCTCGTCCAGGGTGACGGTGCGGCCGTCCACCTCGACCGCGCCCTCGTGCTGGAGCCGGCCCACGGCCGGGCCGCGCACGCCGGCCGCGGCGAGCCGCTCGGGCACCAGCCGGCGGCCGTCCGGCTCGGACAGCCGGTAGCCGAAGGACTCCACCGGGTGGTCCAGCCGGACGGCGTCCAGCGCGAAGCGGGCACCGGGCGCGGGCAGCGGGCCGGGCTCGTCGATCGGCCGCGGCCGCAGCACGGCGGTCTCGTGGTACGCGGTGGCGTGCCGCAGCCGCTCGAAGTAGACCTCGCCGGACGCCGGGAAGTAGACGTCCACCGGGTGCGGGACCCGGTCAAGGTTGATCCGCTGGATCACCCCGGCGAGGCCCAGGCAGTGGTCGCCGTGGAAGTGGGTCACCGCGATCCGGGTGATCTGGGTGGCCGAGACCCCGGCGTGCAGCATCTGGCGCTGGGTGCCCTCGCCGGGGTCGAACAGCAGGCCCTCGCCGTCCCAGCGGAGCAGGTAGCCGTTGTGGTTGCGGTGCCGGGTGGGTACCTGGCTGGCGGTGCCGAGGACGACGAGTTCGCGCTGGGACACCTGGGATCAGACCATGCTCTCGTTCATCGGCATCCCGCCGAGCACGTGCACATGGGCGTGGAACACGGTCTGCCCGGCGCCCGCGCCGGTGTTGAAGATCAGCCGGTAGTCCTCGATGCCCTCGTCCCGCGCCACCGCGCCCGCCTCGGCCAGCAGTTCGCCGGCGATCCCGGGCTCGGCTGCGCCCAGCGCCGCGGCGTTCGGGTAGTGGACGTGCGGGATCACCAGGACGTGCACGGGGGCCTTGGGGGCGATGTCGCGGAAGGCGAGGACGCGCTCGGTCTTGCGCAGCACGGTCGCCGGGATCTCGCCCGCCACGATCTTGCAGAACACACAGTCGGACTGCGGCTCGCCGGCCATCGGAATCTCCTCGGTTCGGTCGTCGATCACGGTTGCACGGGCCGTACGGGCGCAGCCTAGCCGAGCCGCCCGAGCGCCTGCTGGTACTCCTGCAGGTGCTTCCAGCGCACCGAGCGCATGCCGATGATGTCCCCCTCCTCCAGGTCGAACTCGTCGAAGACGAACGAGAGCACCAGGACGACGAAGCCGACCAGCCAGCGCCGGGTCAGCCGCCAGGTGTTGGGGCGCATCACCCGCTTGCGGCGCACCACCCGCATCGCCAGGATCCCCTTGCCCACGCTGAACCCGACCAGCCGGGCCAGCACCACCTGGTTGAGGAACGAGACCAGCACGCAGACGCCCAGGAACGCCGCCCAGAACGGCACCACCGGCCCGCTCGCGTGCTGGACAGCGTGGCCGGCCGCGGCCGCGACGGGCTTGGTACGACCCGCCGCGACGTCGGAGGCGACGGCGGCGGCGAAGCCCGCGCCCAGCGCGAGGCCAGCGTCCAGCACCATCGCCAGGAAGCGCCGGAAGCCGCCCGCCTCCCTGGGGCACGGCGGCAGCGCGGGCTGCGCCTGCTGCTGCGGATAGGGCTGCGGCTGCGGGGCCTGCCCGTACGGCGGCTGCGCCTGCGGGTACGGCTGGGGCTGACCGTACGGCTGGGGCTGCGGCGGGTACGGCTGCGGGGGCTGGGCGTACGGCCCCTGGCCGTACGGGTTCGGCCCCGGGCCACTCGGCGGGTACTGCTGCTGCGGGTACGGCTGGTTCTGCGGGTACTGCTGCTGTTGCGGGTACGGCTGTTGCTGCGGGTACTGCTGCTGCTGCGGGTACTGCGGCGGCGGATAGCCCTGTGCCATGGTGTGCTCCCCCGTGAGCCGTCGACCAGATCAAGATCGCGATCAAGAACAGCCCCGCATCCTACCCACGCCCCGGGGCGGGAGCCCGGCCGCGCCGGACCCCCGCGCCCCGCGGGGCCCCGCAGCGCCCCGCGCCGGCTACGCCCAGGGCAGCGGCGGCGCCGTGCGGGCCGGGGTGGCGGCCAGGGTGTCGAGGGCGATCCGCACGGCCTCGGCCAGCTGCGGGTCCTCCCCGGCCGCCCAGTGGTGCGGGGCGAACGGCACCTCGACGTCCGGGTCGACGCCGTGGTTCTCCAGGCCCCAGCCGTAGTTCTCCATCCACATCGCGTACTTGGGCTGGGTGACCAGGGTGCCGTCGACCAGCTGGTACCGGCTGTCGATGCCGATCACCCCGCCCCAGGTCCGGGTGCCGACCACCGGGCCGATGCCGAGCGCCTGGATGGCGGCGTTGACGATGTCGCCGTCCGAGCCGGACAGCTCGTTGGCGATCGCGACCACCGGCCCGCGCGGGGCGTCCATCGGGTAGGGCACCCGGCCCTTGGTGTCCCGGATCGCGTACCAGCCGATGATCCGCCGGGCCAGCTTCTCTATCACCAGCTGCGAGGTGTGGCCGCCGCGGTTCTCCCGGACGTCCACGATCAGGCCCTCCTTGGCCATCTCGGTGGAGAGGTCGCGGTGCAGCTGCGCCCAGCCGGCCGTCTGCATGTCGGGGATGTGCAGGTAGCCGAGCCGGCCGCCGGACAGCTCCCGCGCCTTCGCCCGCCGGCCGGCCACCCAGTCGTGGTAGCGCAGCGCCTCCTCGTCGGCGAGCGGGACGACCACGGGGTGGCGCCGGTCGCTGCCGTCCTTGCCGGCCACGGTCAGCTCGACCGGCTGCCCGGCGGTGCCGGCCAGCAGCGGCGCCGGGCCGGTGACCGGGTCGACCGGGCGGCCGTTGACGGCGAGCAGGGCGTCGCCCGGGCGGATCGCGGCGCCGGGCGCGGCCAGCGGCGAACGGGCCCGGGGGTCGGAGGACTCACCGGGCAGGATCCGGCCGATCCGCCACTGCCCGCCGTCCCGGACCAGGTCGGCGCCGAGCAGGCCCTGGCGCCGGGCGGGCTCGGTGTAGCGGCCGTACGGGACGACGTAGGCGTGCGAGGTGCCGAGTTCGCCGTGCACCTCCCAGAGCAGGTCGACCAGTTCGTCGTGCGAGCCGACCCGCTCGACCAGCGGCCGGTAGCGCTCCAGGACCCCGGCCCAGTCGACGCCGCCGAGGTCGGGGCGCCAGAAGTTGTCCCGCATCAGCCGGCCGTTCTCGGCGTACATCTGCCGCCACTCGGCGGCCGGGTCGACGGTCACCCGCAGCCGGGTGAGGTCGACGGCGGTCTCGTCGTCCTCCCCGCCGGACTTGCGGTCGGCCGGGACGATCCGCAGCTCGCCCCCGTCCAGCACCGCCAGCCGGGTGCCGTCCCCGCTGACCGAGAACCCGTCGACGCCGTGCACCAGTTGCTCGACCCGGCGCTTCCTGAGGTCGAAGCGCTCCAGCACCGGGCGGGGCCGGTCGTCGTCCAAGGAGGCGGCCTCGTCGCCGAGTTCGCCGAGCAGCGGCGCCCTGGTCCACAGCACCCCGTCCTTGGCGGCGCGCAGCGTGTGGAAGCGGCCGCCCTCGACCGGGAAGGGCACGATCCGGTCGGCGATGCCGTCCAGGTCCACCCGCACGGCCGGCACCGCCCCGTCCGCGGCCTCCTCGCCGTCCGCCGTGCGGGCCTTGGGCTCGTCCTCCTCCCCGACGGGCGCCCGCCCGGCCCGCTGCGGGCCGAACGGGGACGGCGTCTCGGCGGCGAGCGTCACCAGGTAGGGGCGGCAGCCGTTCGGGAAGGACAGGCCGAAGGCGTGGGCGTCGTAGACCGGGTCGAAGCTGCGCACCGAGAGGAAGGCCAGGTAGCGGCCGTCGGCGGTGAAGGCGGGCGAGGTGTCCAGGAAGCGCTGCGAGGTGACCTCGCCGACGGTGCGGGTGGCCAGGTCGGCCAGCACGATCTGGCGCAGCGAGTACGGGCCCATCCGGTGCACCGGGCGCGACCACGCCAGCCAGGCCGAGTCCGGGCTGAACACCAGGCCGCCGACCTCGCCGTCGGTGCTGCGGTCCAGCTCGTGCACGGCGCCGTCGGCCAGGTCGACCACCAGCACCCGGCCGTCGTGCACGCCGACCGCGGCCCGCCGGCCGTCCGGGGAGACCACCAGCGAGTTGACCCGGCCCAGTCTCCCGGCGGCCAGCCGGCGCCGCTCGGGGTCGTGCACGGCGGGGGCGTACTCCAGGGCGTCCTCGCCCTCGGCGTCGGACACCCAGAGCACGCCCTGGGCGCCGTCCTCGCCCGGCACCACCCGGGCCAGCCGGGCGCGCACACCCGGGGTCTCGTCCAGCACCCGGGCCGGGCCCTCGCGGTGGGTCAGCCAGTGCACGCTGCCGCGCACCACCACGGCGCCGGCCCGGCCGGTGCGGTCCGGGGCGACGGACTCCAGCCAGTGCGCGGCGTGCACCGGGTGGGGGCGGCGGCGGGCCCGCGAGCCGGCCGGGCGGACGTCCAGCCGGCGCGGGGAGGCGGTCTCCAGGTCGTCCAGCAGCCACAGGTCGCCGGCCCGGTGGAAGACCACCCGGGTGCCGTCGGTGCTGGCGTTGCGGGCGTAGAAGCCGTCCGGGTCGGTGCTGTGGCGGCGCAGGTCGGAGCCGTCGGGGCGGCTGGACCACAGGTCGCCGACGCCCTCGTGGTCGGACAGGAAGGCGATCCGGCCGTCGCCGTCCCCGGCCACCCAGAGCGGGGAGTCGAGCTGCCCGGCCAGGTCCTGGTGGATCCGGACGAACCGGTCCCGCCCGATCCACAACTTGCCGGCCCGGCCGCCCCGGTAGCGCTTCCACCAGGCCGGCTCGCGGTTGTTGACGGTCACCAGCAGCACCCTCCCCCCGGCTTCTGCCGCGGGGGCCCCGACGCCGTCCGGCTCGAAGGCGAGCCCGCCGACCGGCCCGTACGGCAGCCGCACCGGCTCGCCGCCGTCCAGCGGCACCGCGTGCGCCCAGCAGCGGCGCACCCCGGACTCGCCCGCGCCGGTGGTGGCGATCGGGCGCCCGTCGGCGGTCCACCCCTGCACCCGGGTCTCGGCGTTGCCCCAGTACGTCAGCCGCCGGGACGGTCCGCCGTCCACCGGCACCACGTGCACCTCGGGGGCGCCGTCCCGGGTGGAGGTGAAGGCGAGGTGGCGCCCGTCCGGGGAGAACCTGGGGTGCTGCACCGGCAGGTGATCGGCCGTCAGCCGCCAGGCCCGGCCGCCCTCCAGCGGGGCGAGCCACAGGTCGTCCTCGGCGACGAAGGCGACCAGGTCACCGTGCAGATGGGGGTGGCGCAGATAGGCGCCCGCGGAGGTGCTCAGGGAGTCCGTCACGCCGCCAGCGTAGGCAGGTGCGGGTACGAGCCGCTCCGTTTTCCGCAGACTCCCGGCGGGCGCACGGGAGTTGCCGGTGGGGTCAGGCCCAGCGGCCGGTGCGCCCCAGCAGCAGCGCCCCGGCGGCCACTCCGGCGGTCGAGGTGCGCAGCACCGAGGGGCCCAGCCGGTACGGCTTCGCGCCGGCCTCGGCGAAGGCGGCCAGCTCCTCCGGGGAGACCCCGCCCTCCGGGCCGACCACCAGCACGATGTCCCCGCCGGCCGGCAGCGCGGCGTGCGCCAGCGGCTCGGCGCCCTCCTCGTGCAGCACCGCGGCGAGCGCGGCGCCGGCCAGCAGCGGCGCCAGCTGCCGGGTGGTCATCGGCTCGCGCACCTCGGGGAAGCGCAGCCGGCGGGACTGCTTGCCCGCCTCCCGGGCGGTGGCCCGCCACTTGGCGAGCGCCTTGGCGCCGCGCTCGCCCTTCCACTGGGTGATGCAGCGCGAGGCGGCCCAGGGGACCACCACGTCCACGCCGACCTCGGTCATGGTCTCCACGGCCAGCTCGCCGCGGTCGCCCTTGGGCAGCGCCTGGACGACCACGATCCGCGGCGCCGGCTCCGGCTCCCGCCGCACGGCCTCCACCGTGACCTCGATCGCGTCCTTGCCGAGCACCGCGGCGACGGTGCCGTCCACGCCCAGCCCCAGCCCGTCCGCCAGGGTGACCGCCTCGCCGGCCGCCAGCCGCTTCACCGCCGCCGCGTGGCGCCCCTCGGGCCCGTCGAGCCGCAGCACGGCCCCGGGCGCGGCGGCGGCGATCCGCTCGGTCTCGACGACGAAGACGGGCGCGGTCATGGCGGGGAACCTCCTGGGATGGAACGGGAACACCGAAGGGGTGCCGGGGATCCTCCCCCGGCACCCCTGGGCGGACGACTACCGGCCGTTGAAGGCGTCCTTCAAGCGTGAGAACAGGCCCTGCTGGCCCGGCGCGAACTGGCCGGACGGCCGCTCCTCGCCGCGCAGCACGGCGAGCCGGCGCAGCAGCTCCTCCTGCTCGGGGTCGAGCTTGGTGGGCGTCTGCACCTCGACGTGCACTATCAGGTCGCCCCGGCCGCCCCCGCGCAGGTGGGTGATGCCCCGGCCGTGCAGCGGGATCGACTGGCCGGACTGGGTGCCGGGCCGGATGTCGACCTCCTCCAGCCCGTCCAGGGTCTGCAGCGGCACCTGGGTGCCGAGCGAGGCCGCCGTCATCGGGATGGTGACGGTGCAGTGCAGGTCGTCCCCGCGCCGCTGGAAGACCGTGTGGGTGGTCTCGGCGATCTCGACGTACAGGTCGCCGGCCGGGCCGCCGCCGGGGCCGACCTCGCCCTCGCCGGCCAGCTGGATCCGGGTGCCGTTGTCCACGCCGGCCGGGATCTTCACGGTCAGGGTGCGGCGGGCCCGCACCCGGCCGTCGCCCGCGCACTCGGGGCACGGGGTCGGCACCACGGTGCCGAAGCCCTGGCACTGCGGGCACGGGCGGGAGGTCATGACCTGGCCCAGGAAGGAGCGGGTGACCTGGGAGACCTCGCCCTTGCCGCGGCACATGTCGCAGGTCTGGGCCGAGGTGCCGGGGGCCGCGCCCTCGCCGCTGCAGGTGGTGCAGGTGACGGCGGTGTCGACCTGGAGTTCCTTGGTGGTGCCGAAGGCGGCCTCCTCCAGGGTGATCTCCAGCCGGATCATGGCGTCCTGGCCGCGGCGGGTGCGCGAGCGCGGGCCGCGCTGGCCTGCCGCGGCGCCGAAGAAGGCGTCCATGATGTCGGAGAAGCCGAAGCCCGCCGCGCCGGCGCCGAAGCCGCCCGCGCCACCGCCGCCCGGCGACAGCGGGTCACCGCCCAGGTCGTAGACCTGGCGCTTCTGCGGGTCGGAGAGCACCTCGTAGGCGGCGTTGATCTCCTTGAACCGCTCCTGCGTCTTCGGGTCCGGGTTGACGTCCGGGTGCAGTTCGCGTGCCAGGCGCCGGAACGCCTTCTTGATCTCGTCCTGCCCCGCATCCCGTCGGACGCCGAGTACCGCGTAGTAGTCCGTGGCCACCAAATGCTCCGCTTGTTCCGCCTGTAGTAGTGCTGCGACTGGACGCCGGCCGTCGGATTTCCAACGGTCGGCCGTGTGCTACGACTCGGCCAGGATCTGGCCCACGTACCGTGCCACCGCCCGCACCGCCCCCATTGTGCCCGGATAGTCCATCCGGGTCGGACCGATCACACCCAGCTTGGCCACACTCTCGTCGCCCGAACCGTAGCCGACCGAAACGACCGAGGTGGAATTCAGCCCTTCGTACGCGTTCTCCCGCCCGATCCGGACCGTCATCGCGGCGTCCGTGGTCTCACCCAGGAGGCGGAGCAGGACGACCTGCTCCTCCAGGGCCTCCAGCACCGGCTGGATGGTGAGCGGGAAGTCGTGCCCGAAGCGGGTCAGGTTGGCCGTGCCGGCCAGCATGATCCGCTCCTCGTTCTGCTCGGCGAGCGCCTCAAACAGCGTCGCCAGGACCGTACTGACGGTCGGCCGGTCGGCCGGCTCGAAGGCCGCCGGGAGCTCCTCCAGGAGCCCCGGGACGTCCGGCAGCCGCTGGCCGGCCGCCCGGGTGTTGATCCGCGAGCGCAGGTCCGCCAGGACCGTCTCGCCGACCGTGCCCGGGCAATCGACCATCCGCTGCTCGACCCGGCCGGTGTTGGTGATCAGCACCAGCATCACCTTGGCCGGGGCCAGCGCCACCAGCTCGATGTGCCGGACGGTGGAGCGGGTCAGCGAGGGGTACTGCACCACGGCGACCTGGCGGGTCAACTGGGCGAGCAGCCGCACCGTCCGGGTGACCACGTCGTCCAGGTCGACGGCGCCGTCCAGGAAGTGCCGGATCGCCCGGCGCTCCGGGGAGCTCATCGGCTTGATCTCGGCGAGCTTGTCGACGAACAGCCGGTAGCCCTTGTCGGTGGGGATCCGCCCGGCGCTGGTGTGCGGCTGGTGGATGTACCCCTCCTCCTCCAGCGCCGCCATGTCGTTGCGCACCGTGGCCGGGGACACCCCGAGGTTGTGCCGCTCCACCAGGGCCTTGGAGCCGACCGGCTCCTCGGTGCCCACGTAGTCCTGGACGATCGCGCGCAGCACGGCGAGCTTGCGGTCGTCCAGCTGGCGGACCTCACCGGCCATGGGGCACGCACCTCCGTCTTCGCACGTTGTCCGTCTGTGATGCTGCGAGCCGCTCCGGGGAGGACCCCGACCCTGGCACTCTGCACGCACGAGTGCCAAAACCGTACCTGCCAGTGTACGGCCCGGGTCGTACCGCAGGAACGGCCCGGCCGGGGTGATCCTGCCCGCAGTTCCGGACGGCCACCGCGACACTCCGCGTGCGCGGGTGGTGCCCCGGGGCCGTCCGGGTGGCAGCATCGAAAGCGACGGCGAACGGAGGAGCAAGCGATGTCGAGCTCGGGCCAGCACACCCGTTTCGCGCCCGACCGCGGCCTGACCAGCCGCATGGTCGGGACGATGTTCGTGATCGGGCTGTTGTACGTCGGTTTCACGGGCCTGCTGATCGCGCTGCTGCGCGGGGCCTGGCCGCTGATCGTGCTGATCTCCGGCGGGCTGTTCGTGGCCCAGTTCTGGTTCAGCGACAAGATCACCGAGCGGGCCATGGGCGCCCACCGGGTGACCGAGGAGCAGTACCCCCAGCTGCACGGCACCATCGACCGGCTCTGCGCCCTGGCCGACATGCCCAAGCCCCGCGTGGCGGTCGCCGACAACGACATGCCGAACGCCTTCGCCACCGGCCGCAACCCGCAGAACGCCGTGGTGTGCGTCACCACCGGCCTGCTGCGCCGACTGGAACCCGAGGAGCTGGAGGGCGTCCTGGCGCACGAGCTGTCGCACGTCGCCCACCGGGACGTCGCGGTGATGACCATCGCCGGCTTCCTCGGCGTGCTCGCCGGGGCGATGACCCGGGTCGCCGTGTACGGCGGGTTCATGGGCGGCAACCGCAACAGCAACGACCAGAACGCGGCCATCGCGGCGCTGATCATCCCGCTGGTGTCGATCGCGGTCTACGCGATCAGCTTCCTGCTCACCCGGCTGCTGTCCCGCTACCGCGAACTGGCCGCCGACCGGGCCGCCGCCCAGCTCACCGGCCGGCCCAGCGCCCTCGCCTCGGCGCTCACCAAGGTCACCGGGCAGATCGCCGCCATCCCCACCGAGGACCTGCGCCGGGCCCAGCCCTACAACGCCTTCTACTTCGCCCCCGCGCTGAGCGCCAAGGAGACCGCCTCCCAGCTGCTCTCCACCCACCCGACGCTGGAGAAGCGGCTGGCCCAGCTGGCCGAGATCTCCGAGCAGCTCGGCCGCTGACCCCCCTGGGCTCCGGCCCCGCCCGACTCCCGGAAGGACCGCCGTGGGATTCCTGGACGCCCTGTTCGGCCGCACCAAGCCCGTCAAGCCCGACCTCGACCAGCTGTTCGGCGTGCCGTCCGCCGCGCTCACCCTGGAGGCCGGGGCCGGGTTCCTCCCCACCGGGCTCGGCTCGGTCTGCTTCGCGGCCGTCGAGGGCGCCGCCTTCGTCCAGGTGGAGCAGCAGGTCCGGGCCCTGCTCGACGCCGACACCGAACGCGGCGGCGTCCCGGTGGAGGCCTCCAAGGACGGCTACGGCTACTCCTGGCTGCTCACCCGGCACGCCCCCGAGGAACTCCCGGAACTGGTCAACGACCTGCACGCGGTCAACAGCGAGCTGGAGGCGAACGGCTTCGGCCCGCAGCTGCTCTGCTCCCTGGTCGCCTTCCGCAACCCCCAGGGCCAGTCGCTGGCCCTGGTCTACCTCTACAAGCGCGGCACCTTCTACCCCTTCGCCCCGATGCCCGGCGGCGGCGAGCGGCGCAACAGCCCGCTGGAGCTCCAGGTCAACGCGATGCTGGGGAACGACCTGCGGCTGGAGAAGGACCTCAGCCGCTGGTTCCCGGTCTGGGGCGCGCCGGCCCTCTGACGCCCCGTCCGTAAAATCTCCCCCATGCGCAGCCACCAGTACGGACCGGACCTCACCCCGCCGTGGAAGAAGCAGCAGCCCGCACCCGAGGTGCCGGCCGAGCGGGACCTGGTGGTCGAGGAGGCGGCCACCGGCTACTGCGGGGCGGTGGTGCGCTGCGAGAGGACCGCGGAGGGGTTCACCGTCACCCTGGAGGACCGCTTCGGCAAGCACCGGGTCTTCCCGCTGGTGCCGCGCGGCTTCCTGCTGGAGGGCGAGGTGGTCACCCTGGTGCGCCCGACCGCCCCCGCCGCGCCCCGCACCCCCGCCCGCACCGCCTCCGGCTCCGTCGCCGTCCCCGGCGCCCGGGCCCGGGTCGCCCGCGAGTCCCGGATCTACGTCGAGGGCCGGCACGACGCCGAACTGGTCGAGCGGGTCTGGGGAGACGACCTGCGCATCGAGGGCGTCGTCGTCGAGTACCTCCAGGGCATCGACGACCTCCCCGCGATCGTCGCCGACTTCGCCCCCGGCCCCGGCCGCCGCCTCGGCGTCCTGGTCGACCACCTGCTCCCGGGAACGAAGGAGCACCGCATCGCCGCCCGGGTCACCGGCGAGTCGGTCCTGGTCGTCGGCCACCCCTACATCGACATCTGGCAGGCCGTGAAGCCCTCCTCCGTCGGCATCCCCGCCTGGCCCGCCGTCCCCCACGGCGAGGACTGGAAGCAGGGCACCTGCCGCCGCCTCGGCTGGCCCGTGGACACCCCGGCCGCCTGGAAGCACATCCTCTCCAAGGTGAACAGCTACCGGGACCTGGAGCCCGAACTCCTCGCCAGGGTCGAGGAGTTGATCGACTTCACCGCCCTGCCGGAGTGATTGCCCAAACGCGTATATCCTGTTTGCGTAACGTATATACGCCACCCCGGGAGGTCCCCATGTCCCGCACCGTGATCGATCTCGACGACGAGGCGCTCGCCGACGCGGCCCGCTACCTCGGCACCAGCACCAAGAAGGACACAGTCAACGCCGCCCTCCGGGAGATAGCGGACCGGCGACGACGCGCGGCGGCCCTCGCCCGGATGCGCGAGATGGTGGCCACCGGCGAGATCGACTTCTCGGCCATCGGCTACCCGGACGACCTGAGCGGGTCGGCGAGGCCCGCAGCGTGACCGAGGAATTCCTGATCGACACCAGCGCGCTGGTGCGGCTCATGCGCGGCCAGACCGGATCGGCCTGGGACGAAGCCGTGACCGCTGGCCTGGTCCTGCTCTGCGAGCCGGTCCGGCAGGAGTACCTGCGCGCCGTCGGCGGCCGGGCCGCCTACTTCGAGGCGGCCGGCCTCCTACGGGAGCTCTTCCCGTACCAGCACCTGCGGGACAGCGCCTGGCAGGCGGCCGCCGAGCTCCAGGAGCGGCTGGCGCAGTCGAGCCGACACCAGTGCGCGAGCCCGGTCGACCTCCTGGTGGCCGTCACTGCCGCTCAGAACAAGCTGACCGTGCTGCACCAGGACGCCGACTTCGAGACCATCGCCGAACTCACCGGTCAGCCCGTCCGCCGGATCTGCTAATCCACCAGGTCACGGACGACGGCGTCCGCCAGGAGGCGGCCCTGGAGGGTGAGGGTGGCGCGGCCCCGCCGGTAGGGCTCCTCGGCGAGGAGGCCGTCGGCGAGGGCCTTGGCGGCGGCCTTGCGGCCGGTTTCGGCCAGGAGGTCGAGGGGGATGCCGTCGGCCAGGCGCAGTTCCAGCAGGATGCGCTCGACCCGGCGGTCCTCGTCGCTCAGCAGCTCGCGGCCCAGGGCCGGGGTGCGGCCCTCGGCGAGGGCCTGGGCGTAGGCGGCGGGGTGCTTGGCGTTCCACCAGCGGACGCCGCCGACGTGGCTGTGGGCGCCGGGGCCGGCTCCCCACCAGTCGGCGCCGGTCCAGTAGAGCTCGTTGTGGCGGCAGCGCCCCTCGGGGGTGGTGGCCCAGTTGGAGACCTCGTACCAGGAGTAGCCGGCCGCGCTGAGCGCCTGTTCGGCGATGAGGTAGCGGTCGGCGTGCACGTCGTCGTCGATCATCGGCAGTTCGCCGCGCTTGACCCGGGCGGCCAGCTTGGTGCCGTCCTCGACGATCAGGGAGTACGCGGAGACGTGGTCGGGCCCGGCGCCGATCGCGGCGTCCAGGGAGGCCCGCCAGTCGTCGTCGGACTCGCCGGGGGTGCCGTAGATCAGGTCGAGGTTGACGTGGTCGAAGCCGGCCGCGCGGGCCTCGGCCACGCAGGCCTCGGGGCGGCCGGGGGTGTGGTGGCGGTCGAGCAGCCGCAGGACGTGCGGGCGGGCGCTCTGCATGCCGAAGGAGATCCGGTTGTAGCCGCCCTCGCGCAGCTCGGCGAGGTACGCGGGGTCGACGGACTCGGGGTTGGCCTCGGTGGTGACCTCGGCGTCCGGGGCGAGCCCGAACTCCTCGCGCAGGGCGGCGAGCATCTTCACCAGGTCGCGGGCGGGCAGCAGGGTGGGGGTGCCGCCGCCGAGGAACACCGTCCGCACCGGGAGGTCGGTCTCCCCGAGGACGCGACGGGCCAGCCGGATCTCGGCGACCACGTTGTCCGCGTAGGTCTCCTGCGAGGCGACGGCCCCGGAGGAGCGCAGTTCGGTGGCGGTGTAGGTGTTGAAGTCGCAGTAGCCGCAGCGGCTGGCGCAGTACGGGACGTGCAGGTAGAAGCCGAACGGCCGGTCGCCCAGCCCGGTCAGGGCGTGCGCGGGCAGGGAACCGTCGGACGGCACCGGTTCGCCGTCGGGGAGTGCGGAGGGCATGACCCCATTGTCCCGTACGACTCACCCGAACTCGTGAGCCGTACGGGAGGGGGGTGGCTCAGGCCTCGTTGGCGCCCGCGTACATGGCGGTCACCGCGTCCGCGTAGGTCCGCTCGACCACCGGGCGCTTGATCTTGAGGCTCGGGGTGAGCTCGCCGTGCTCGATGTCGAGGTCGCGCGGCAGCAGGTGGAACTTCTTGATCGTCTGCCAGCGCTGGAGGTCGGCGTTGACCCGCTTGACGAAGCCCTCGATCAGCTGGTGCACGGCCGGGTCGGCGGCCAGCTCGGCGTAGCTCCTGCCGGCCAGGCCGCGTTCGGCGGCCCACGGCATCAGCACCGCCTCGTCCAGGCCGATCAGCGCGGTGCAGAAGTTGCGGCCGTTGCCGATCACCAGGATGTTGCTGACGAACGGGCAGACCGCCTTGAACTTGCCCTCGACCTCGCTGGGCGCCACGTACTTGCCGCCGGAGGTCTTGAACAGGTCCTTCTTGCGGTCGGTGATCCGCAGGAAGCCGTCGGGGGTGAGCTCGCCGATGTCCTCGGTGTGGAACCAGCCGTCCGGCTCCAGCACCTCGGCGGTCTTCTCCGGCAGGTTGTGGTAGCCGCGCATCACGCCGGGGCCGCGCAGCAGGATCTCGCCGTCCTCGGCGATCCGCACCTCGGTGCCGGGCAGCGGGCGGCCGACCGTGCCGATCCGGACGTCCTCCTTGCGGTTGACGCAGGAGCCGGCGCTGGTCTCGCTCAGCCCGTAGCCCTCCAGGATCGGCACCCCGGCACCGAGGAAGAAGTAGCCGATCTCGGGGGCCAGGGCGGCGCTGCCGGAGACGGCGCCGCGCAGCCGGCCGCCGAAGGCGGCCCGGATCTTCGCGTACACCAGCTTGTCGGCGAGCGCGTGCTGCAGCCGCAGGCCCAGCGGGGCGCTCCCGACGCCGGTGGCGACCCGGCTCTCCTGGACCACCCGGGCGTGCTCGCGGGCGACCTTGGCGGCCCACAGGAAGATCTTGTACTTGGCGCCGCCCTCGGCCCGGGCCCGCCCGGCGATGCCGTTGTAGACCTTCTCGAAGATGCGCGGCGCCGAGGCCATGGTGGTCGGCCGGATGACCGGCAGGTTGTGGATGATCCGGTCGACCCGGCCGTCCACGGCCATCACGTGGCCGGTGGCGATCTGGCCGGAGATCAGCGTCTTGCCGAAGACGTGCGACAGCGGCAGCCACATGAACTGGACGTCGTCGGGGCCGAGCAGGCCGCTGGCCTCCTGGGCCCGGCCCTCGTAGGCCCAGCAGTCGTGCACCAGGCGCACGCCCTTGGGGCGGCCGGTGGTGCCGGAGGTGTAGATGAGGGTGGCCAGCTGCTCCTTGTCGAGCCCGGCCACGGCCTTCTCGACCGCGTCCGGGTGCTGCTCCAGGTACTCGGCGCCGCGGCGTTCGAGCTCGGCCAGGGTGAGCAGGTCCAGGCCGGCCGTTTCGAGTGCCTCCGCCCCGGGCGCCCCGGCGGGGGCGTCGAAGAGGATCACGGTGCGCAGCTCGGGCAGCTCGTCGATGTGCTCGACGGCCTTGGCCAGCTGGGCGGCGTTCTCGGCGAACATGGCCCGGGAGCCGGAGTTGGAGAGGATGAAGGCCGTCTCGTCGGCGTTGGTGCTCGGGTAGACGGTGGTGATGGCGGCGCCCGCGCACATGGCGCCCAGGTCGGCGAGGATCCACTCGACCCGGGTGGAGGAGGCCAGCGCGACCCGGTCCTCCGACTGGATGCCGAGCGCCATCAGGCCGGCGGCCACCGCCTTGACCCGGACCGCGGTCTGCGCCCAGGTGAGCGAGCGCCACTGCTCGGCGCCGGGCGCGCCGTCCGCGGCGTGCTCGTCGACCGAGGCCGGGTAGCGGTAGGCCTCGGCGTTCGGGGTCAGGGCGACCCGCTCCAGGAACAGGTGGGCGACGGAGGCGGGACGCCCGGCGACGATGTCGGCACTGCCGGAGTCGATCAGGGACTGCGCGGAACTCAACGAGGACCTCCGGGGGCGGGTGGCCGTCTGAGGGATTGTCGCGGCGTCCGTGGGGGCGTCCGCCGGGCCCCCGTTAACGTGGTCGGTACCGGTCAGTAACAAGGGCGTAGTCAGCAGCCTAGGGGGAAACCGGTCATTCCGTAAGGGGGCGGCCCCAGCTGGCACGCCCCCTCGGCGCCGGTGCCCGCCGGAGGGCGCGAACCGGGCCGCCGATGGCAAAGGCCCGGCAAACCTCCGCCGGACGGCCCCCGAATCGTCTGTACGACGCTACAGAACGACGAGAATTGGGGTGCGAACCCGACCGGCGAAGACAAGAGTGTGCCAGTGCTGATCAGACTGCTCCGGGCGTACCTGCGCCCATACTCCCGACCGATCACCCTGCTGGTGGCCCTCCAGCTGGTGTCCACCCTCGCGGCGCTCTACCTGCCCACGCTCAACGCCGACATCATCGACAAGGGCGTGGTCACGGGCGACACCGGCTACATCCTGCGCCTGGGCGCCGTGATGATCGGCGTCACCCTGCTCCAGGCGCTCTGCTCGATCGGCGCCGTCTACTACGGCGCCCGCACCGCCATGGCCTTCGGCCGCGACCTGCGGGCCGCCGTCTTCGACCGGGTGCAGAGCTTCTCCTCCCGCGAGGTCGGCCAGTTCGGCGCCCCGTCGCTGATCACCCGCACCACCAACGACGTCCAGCAGGTCCAGATGCTGGCCCTGATGAGCTTCACCCTGATGGTCGCCGCACCGATCATGTGCGTCGGCGGCATCATCATGGCGCTCAACCAGGACGTCCCGCTGTCCGGCCTGCTGCTCGCCGTCATCCCCGTGCTCGGCATCGTCGTCGTCCTGCTGGTGCGCGCCCTGCGGCCGAAGTTCCGCAGCATGCAGGTGAAGATCGACACCGTGAACCGGGTGCTGCGCGAGCAGATCACCGGCATCCGGGTCATCCGCGCCTTCGTCAAGGACGGCCACGAGCAGCAGCGCTTCGCCGACGCCAACGAGGACCTCACCCAGGTCGCCCGGCAGGTCGGCCGGCTGATGTCCGTGATGTTCCCCGCCGTGATGCTGGTCGTCAACGTCTCCAGCGTCGCCGTGCTCTGGTTCGGCGCCCACCGCATCGACAGCGGCGGCATGGAGATCGGCGGGCTCACCGCCTTCCTCTCCTACCTGATGCAGATCCTGATGAGCGTCATGATGGCCACCTTCATGTTCATGATGGTGCCGCGCGCCGAGGTCTGCGCCGAACGCGTCGAGGAGGTCCTCGGCACCTCCTCCAGCGTCGTCCCGCCCGCCGCCCCGATCACCGAGGTGCTGCGCCGCGGCAACCTGGAACTGCGCGACGTCGACTTCCGCTACCCCGGCGCCGAGGCCCCGGTGCTGCGCGGCATCGACCTCACCGCCCGCCCCGGCGAGACCACCGCCATCATCGGCTCCACCGGCGCCGGCAAGTCCACCCTGCTCGGCCTCGTCCCCCGGCTCTTCGACGCCACCTCCGGACAGGTCCTGCTCGACGGCACCGACGTGCGCGAGCTCTCCGCCGACACGATCGCCGACAGCGTCGGCATCGTCCCGCAGAAGCCCTACCTCTTCACCGGCACCGTCGCCAGCAACCTCCGCTACGGCCGCCCCGACGCCACCGACGAGGAGCTCTGGCACGCCCTGGAGATCGCCCAGGCCAAGGACTTCGTCGAGAAGCTGCCCGAAGGCCTGGACGCCCCCATCTCCCAGGGCGGCAGCAACGTCTCCGGCGGCCAGCGCCAGCGCCTGGCCATCGCCCGGGCCCTCGTCCGGCGGCCCGACGTCTACCTCTTCGACGACTCCTTCTCCGCGCTCGACTACGCCACCGACGCCAGGCTGCGCAAGGCCCTCGCCCGCGAGACCTCCGACGCCACCGTACTGATCGTCGCCCAGCGCGTCTCCACCATCCGCGACGCCGACCGGATCATCGTCCTCGACGAGGGCGCCGTCGTCGGCACCGGCACCCACCGCGAACTGATGGCCGACAACCCGACGTACCGGGAGATCGTGCTCTCCCAGCTCACCGAGCAGGAGGCGGCGTGACCACCCCAGGAAAGCCCGCCGGGACCCCCACCGGAAAGCCGGCCGGGACCCCCGCCGGACCGGGCGCCGGACAGCCCGCGGACAAGCTCCCCAGCGACTCCCAGGCCGCCGCCGCCCGCCGCGGACCGGCCGGACCGGGCCGCTTCATGGGCGGCCAGGGCACCGAGAAGTCCATGGACTTCAAGGGCTCCGGCAAACGCGTGCTCGGCCTGCTGCGCCCCGAACGCAACGTCCTGATCGGCGTCCTGCTGCTCGGCGTGCTCGGCATCGGCTGCGCCGTCACCGGCCCGAAGATCCTCGGCGACGCCACCGACCTGATCTTCGCCGGCGTCATCGGCGCCCGCTTCCCGGCCGGCACCTCCAAGGCCGAGGTCATCGCCGGACTGCGCGCCCACGGCGACGGCGGCGTCGCCGACCTGCTCTCCGCCGTCGACTTCACCCCCGGCCAGGGCATGGACTTCGGCGCCATCGGCTCCATCCTGCTCTGGGTGCTCGGCATCTACCTCGCCTCCGCCCTCTTCGGCATCGTCCAGGGCCGCCTGGCCACCCGGGCGATCCAGTCCGCCAGCTACCGGCTGCGCCAGGACGTCGAGGCGAAACTGGCCCGGCTGCCGCTCAGCTACTTCGACAAGCAGCCGCGCGGCGAGGTGCTCAGCCGGGTCACCAACGACATCGACAACATCGGCCAGTCGATGCAGCAGACCATGGGACAGATCGTCAACTCGCTGCTCACCGTGGTCGGTGTGCTCGCGATGATGTTCTGGATCTCCCCGATCCTCGCCGCGATCGCCCTGGTCTCCGTGCCGCTCTCGGTGGTCGTCGCCGCCAAGGTCGGCAAGCGGGCCCAGCCGCAGTTCGTCCAGCAGTGGAAGTCCACCGGCCAACTCAACGCCCACATCGAGGAGATGTACACCGGCCACACCCTGGTCAAGGCGTTCGGCCGGCACCGCGAGTCCGCCGAGACCTTCCGCGAGCACAACGACGCGCTGTTCCACGCCAGCTTCCGCGCCCAGTTCATCTCCGGGATCATCCAGCCCGCGATGATGCTGATCGGCAACCTGCAGTACGTGCTGGTCGCCGTGGTCGGCGGCCTTCGGGTGGCCAGCGGCTCGCTGTCCATCGGCGACGTCCAGGCCTTCATCCAGTACTCCCGGCAGTTCAGCCAGCCGCTCACCCAGGTCGCCAGCATGGCCAACCTGGTGCAGTCCGGGGTCGCCTCCGCCGAGCGCGTCTTCGAACTGCTCGACGCCCCCGAGCAGAGCCCCGAACCCGCCATGCCCGAGAAGCCCGACGCCGTCCACGGCCGGGTCGCCTTCCAGGACGTGTCCTTCCGCTACGACCCCGACAAGCCGCTCATCGACGACCTCTCGCTCAAGGTCGAACCCGGCCAGACCGTCGCCATCGTCGGCCCCACCGGCGCCGGCAAGACCACCCTGGTCAACCTGCTGATGCGGTTCTACGAGGTCAGCTCCGGGCGCATCACCCTCGACGGCATCGACATCGCCGCGATGTCCCGCGAGGACCTGCGCTCCGGCATCGGCATGGTCCTCCAGGACACCTGGCTGTTCGGCGGCACCATCGCCGACAACATCGCCTACGGGGCCGGCTCCGCCACCCGCGACGAGGTCGTCGAGGCAGCCCGGGCCGCCCACGTCGACCGCTTCGTCCGCACCCTCCCGGACGGCTACGACACCGTCATCGACGACGAGGGCACCGGCGTCAGCGCCGGCGAGAAGCAGCTGATCACCATCGCCCGGGCCTTCCTCGCCCAGCCGTCCATCCTGGTCCTCGACGAGGCCACCAGCTCCGTCGACACCCGCACCGAGGTGCTCATCCAGCGGGCCATGGCCCGGCTGCGCACCGGCCGCACCAGCTTCGTCATCGCCCACCGGCTCTCCACCATCCGGGACGCCGACGTGATCCTGGTGATGGAGAACGGCTCCATCGTGGAGCAGGGCTCGCACGACGAGCTGATCGCCGCCGACGGCGCCTACGCCCGGCTCTACCAGGCGCAGTTCGCGGAGGCCGTGGCCGAGGTGGACTGACCCGTCGGCACGCGCGGAGCCGGGACGGAACCCGCCGTCCCGGCTCCGCGCGCACCCGCCCCTCGCGGGGCACGACCGCCTTCGCTACGGTGGCCCCCGTGACCGCCCAGCCCACGGCCCCCGGACCGGCCCCCGACGCCTTCGAGGCGAACCGCCGCTACCTGGGCTCGGTCGCCTACCGGCTGCTCGGCTCCTTCACCGACGCCGAGGACGTCCTCCAGGACGCCTGGCTGCGCTGGCAGGGCGCCGACCGCGCCGCCGTCGCCGACCCGCGCGCCTTCCTCACCACCGTGGTCACCCGGCTCTGCTACGACCAGTTGGGCTCCGCCCGCAGCCGCCGCGAGGCCTACTACGGCGAGTGGCTGCCCGAACCGTCCGTCTCCTACACCGACGGCCCCGACTCCCCCGCCGACCTGGCCGAACGCGGCGAGTCCGTCTCCCTCGCCCTGCTCACCGTGCTGGAGCAGCTCACCCCGGCCGAGCGGGCCGCCTTCGTCCTGCACGACGTCTTCGCGGTCGGCTTCGAGTCCATCGCCGCCTCCCTGGACCGCACCCCGGACGCCACCCGCCAGCTCGCCTCCCGGGCCCGCCGCCGGGTCAAGGAGGGCGGCCGGCACCCCGGCGGCACCGACCCGGCCGAACACCGGCGGGCCGTCGAGGCCTTCGCCTCCGCCAGCACCCGGGGCGACATCCTCGGCCTGATGGCGGTCCTCGACCCCGACGTGGTCTGGCACGCCGACGGCGGCGGCATCGTCCGCGCCGCCGCCCGCCCGGTGCGCGGCGCCGACAAGGTCGCCCGCCTGGTGGCCGGACTGGTCGCCAAGTGGTTCACCCCCGACGCCGCGATCGGCCTCGCCGCCGTCAACGGCGAACCCGGCCTGGTCTGGTACGAGCGCGGCACCGGCAGCGTCGGCGGGGTGCTGGCCTTCGCCGTGGCCGGCGGCCGGATCACCGAGGCCTTCGTCGTGGTCAACCCCGAGAAGCTCGGCCGGATCGAACCGGTCACGACCCGCTGAACCGAGCCCTGAACCGGACCCCTGTTACCGAGCCCCTGTGACCGGGCCCCCGAACCGGCCCCCGCCGGGCTGTGACGCGGGTCACCGTCACACTCCGGCCGGCCGCGTCGTCCCCTTCCCGAACAGCGCTCCACCGGAGCGCCCCACGAGGAGGCGGACGAGATGAGCAGCACCACCAGCACCGATCAGCGGATCGTCGTCCTCGGCGCCGGGTACGCCGGGATCACCGCGGCCAAGGGCGCCGGACGCCACCGCGCCGTCACCCTGGTCGCCCCCGAGGAGCGGCTCCTGCACCGCATCCGCCAGCACGAGACCGCCGCCGGCCGCGGCCGCGACTGGCCCGCGCTCACCGAACTCGCCCGCGGCCGCCGGATCGAGCACCGCCGGGCCCGGGCCGTCGCACTCGACCTGGCCGGGCACGAGGTCCTCCTCGACGACGGCACCACCCTCGGCTACGACACCCTGGTCCACGCCCTCGGCAGCCGCACCGCCTGGCACGGCGTCCCCGGCGCCGTCGAGCACGCCCACCCCGTGGAGCGCGCCGCCGAGGTCCGCCGGCTCATCCGCGAGGCCGCCCGCCCCGGCACCCTCGCCGTCGTCGGCGGCGGCGCCACCGGCATCGAACTGGCCACCGAACTCGCCGAGGCCCACCCCGACTGGCGGGTGCGGATCGTCGCCTCCGGCACCGTCGGCGGCGCCTACTCGCCCAAGGGCCGCGCCCACATCCGGCGCGTCCTCGACCGCCTCGGCGTCGACGTCCACGACGACGCCACCGTCACCGAGGTCACCCCCGGCGGGCTGCGCACCACCGCCGGCCCGGTCGACGCCGACCTCACCCTGTGGGCCGCCTCGCTGGAACCCCACCCGCTGGCCGCCGAGGCCGGACTGGCCGTCGACGAGCGCGGCCGCGCCCTGGTCGACGACCACCTGCGGTCGGTCTCGCACCCGGACGTCCACGTGGTCGGCGACGCCGCCGCCGTCACCGTCCCCGGCGTCGGCACCCTGCGGATGGGCTGCGCCACCGCGCTGCCGCAGGGCCAGTACGTGGGCCGGCTGCTCGACGGGCGCACCTCGGCGCCGTTCTCCTTCACGTACCTCGTGCAGTGCCTCAGCCTGGGCCGGCGGGACGGGCTGCTCCAACTGGTCCACCGCGACGACGCGATGAAGCCCACCGTGCTCACCGGCACCGCGGGGCGACTGGCCAAGGCCGGGATCGTCGGCCTCGTCCTCGGCGCGCTCAAGTAGCCGCCGGGGGCCACCGGTTCCGTCCGAGGGCCACTGGTTCCTACCGGTTCTTACCGGTTCCTACCGGTTCCGGTCAGGGGATTCCTCCCGGCGGGAACGCGGAAGGGCCCGGGCAGTCCCGCCCGGGCCCTCCTCGTACCGCTTCCCGCTACGCCTACTTCTTGTCCTTCGGCGTCTCGGCGTCGGTGGACAGCGCGGCGATGAAGGCCTCCTGCGGGACCTCCACGCTGCCGACCATCTTCATCCGCTTCTTGCCTTCCTTCTGCTTCTCCAGCAGCTTCCGCTTACGGGAGATGTCACCGCCGTAGCACTTGGCGAGGACGTCCTTGCGGATCGCGCGGACCGTCTCACGGGCGATCACCCGGGAGCCGATGGCGGCCTGGATCGGCACCTCGAACTGCTGGCGGGGGATGAGCTTCTGCAGCTTGCCGGCCATCATCACGCCGTAGCCGTAGGCCTTGTCCTTGTGCACGATCGCGGAGAACGCGTCCACCGGGTCGCCGTGCAGCAGGATGTCGACCTTCACCAGCTGGGCGGCCTGCTCGCCGATGGGCTCGTAGTCGAGCGAGGCGTAGCCCCGGGTCTTGGACTTCAGCTGGTCGAAGAAGTCGAAGACGATCTCCGCGAGCGGCAGGGTGTAGCGCAGCTCGACCCGGTCCTCGGAGAGGTAGTCCATGCCCTGGAGGTTGCCGCGGCGGGACTGGCAGAGCTCCATGATCGCGCCGACGAACTCGTTCGGCGCCAGGATGGTGCCGCGCACGACCGGCTCGAACACCTCGGAGATCTTGCCGCTCGGGAACTCGCTCGGGTTGGTGACGGTGTGCTCGGTGCCGTCCTCCATCACCACCCGGTAGACCACGTTCGGGGCGGTGGAGATCAGGTCGAGGTTGAACTCGCGCTCCAGGCGCTCCCGGATGATCTCCAGGTGCAGCAGGCCGAGGAAGCCGCAGCGGTAGCCGAAGCCCAGCGCGACCGAGGTCTCCGGCTCGTACACCAGGGCGGCGTCGTTGAGGCGCAGCTTGTCCAGGGCGTCGCGCAGCAGCGGGTAGTCCGAGCCGTCCAGCGGGTACAGGCCGGAGAACACCATCGGGCGCGGGTCCTTGTAGCCGCCGAGCGCCTCGGTGGCGCCCTTGTGCATCGAGGTGATCGTGTCACCGACCTTGGACTGCCGGACGTCCTTCACACCGGTGATGATGTAGCCGACCTCGCCGACGCCGAGACCGTCGGCGACCTTCGGCTCGGGCGAGATGACGCCGATCTCCAGCAGCTCGTGGGTGGCGCCGGTCGACATCATCGCGATCCGCTCGCGCTTGGTGAGCTGGCCGTCCACGACACGGACGTAGGTGACCACGCCGCGGTAGGAGTCGTACACCGAGTCGAAGATCATCGCGCGGGCCGGGGCGTCCTTGACGCCGACCGGGGCCGGGACGGTGTTGACGATGTGGTCCAGCAGGTCCTCGACGCCGAGACCGGTCTTGGCGCTGACCTGGAGCACGTCGGAGGGGTCGCAGCCGATGATGTGGGCGATCTCGGCGGCGTACTTCTCCGGCTGGGCGGCCGGCAGGTCGATCTTGTTGAGGACCGGGACGATCGTGAGGTCGTTCTCCAGCGCCAGGTACAGGTTGGCGAGGGTCTGGGCCTCGATGCCCTGGGCCGCGTCGACCACCAGGACGGTGCCCTCGCAGGCCGCGAGGGAGCGGGACACCTCGTACGTGAAGTCCACGTGGCCGGGGGTGTCGATCATGTTGAGGATGTGGGTCGTCCCGGCGTCCGGCCCGGTCTTCGGGGCCCACGGGAGGCGGACCGCCTGCGACTTGATGGTGATGCCGCGCTCGCGCTCGATGTCCATGCGGTCGAGGTACTGGGCGCGCATCTGCCGGGGGTCGACGACGCCGGTGATCTGCAGCATCCGGTCTGCGAGCGTCGACTTGCCGTGGTCGATGTGGGCGATGATGCAGAAGTTGCGGATCAGCGCCGGGTCGGTACGGCTGGGCTCTGGCACATTGCTGGGGGTCGCGGGCACCTTGGTCCGATTCTCCGTTGGTCCGGGGCCGGGGGTGTCCGGATCATCGCTGACCGGCTATCCCGGGGACCGGACAGTCTCGTCCGATCGAAATAGTTCCTCCCATCCTCCCACGACTACGGGGCGGGACGCCGTTCGGGCACCTCACAGCCCCCCCGAGGGCGCCCCGAAGGGCTTCGCCCGGCCGCACCGAGGGCTTCCGCGGCTCGGCCGAGTATCTGCGGTGGCGGGAGCTGCCGCACCACTTCTCCCGGCCGCGGACCGGCCGCGGACCGGCCGCCGGTTTGGGGCGGGCGGCGGGCCCCTGGTAGCGTGGTCAGCTGCACCTGGCCTCGGCATGCCCTCTCAGCTGGTCCGACGGCCTCACGGTGCAGCCCGTTCAAACCATTCAGACAAGACTGAGGCTCCTTCGTGGCGAACATCAAGTCCCAGATCAAGCGCAACAAGACCAACGAGAAGGCGCGCCTGCGCAACAAGGCCGTCAAGTCCTCGCTGAAGACCGCTCTGCGCAAGGCCCGCGAGGCCGCTGCCGCCGGTGACACCGAGAAGGCCACCGTGCTGGCCCGCGCCGCCTCCAAGGCGCTCGACAAGGCCGTGAGCAAGGGCGTCATCCACGCCAACCAGGCCGCCAACAAGAAGTCGGCCATCACCAAGCGCGTCAACACCGCCGTCCAGGCCTGACGCCCCCGGGGGCTCCGACCCCCACCGCCTCAGGGCGACCGGCCCTCTACCCGGAACCCCGAGGCGTGCGAGACTCGCACCGCACGCGGCCTGCGTTCGCCACGCGGGTGCGGTGCAGCACGAGCTGTACGACAGGCGCCGCAGTCATCCTCTCCCCGAGGCCGACTGCGGCGCCTGTCGCGTTCCGCGCCCCGGCCGCTAGGGTCGGTCAGGCGCGACCGGGGGTGCGGGGAGCACCCACGGCGGCCAGTCCCGAGGGGGGAACTTCCATGACGACGCCACCGCCGCCACCGCCGTCGCCGGGTCCGGGTTCGGGTCCGGGCCAGGGCCCTGGCCCGAACGGGCCGGGCTACGGCTTTCCGCAGCAGCCGGCCGCGGCGCCCGTACCGGGCACGGGTGGGCCGGGCGGACTCGGTGGATCCGGTGGGCCCGGCGGATCCGGTGGGCTGGGCGGGCCGGGGGCCGGCGGCTTCGGGCCGCCGCTCGGGCTGCCGACCGCGCCCGGGCAGCCCGCCGTGCCGCCCAAGGGCGGTGGGCTGCGCCGCAACGCCGTCTGGGCCTTCGTCGGCGCGGTCCTCGCCTCGGCCGGCTGGGCCGCCGCCGTGGTGGCCGTCCCGGACCTCGTCAGCAACGACTCCTCGCCGCGCAGCCTCGGCAACTACCACCTCTCCGACGACTTCTGCGCCACCGCGAAGCCCTCCCGGCTGCTGGAGACCTACACCGTCACCACGGACAGCAGTTCGCCGTCCCACCACACCGACCGGACCGCCGCCCTGGACAGCATGAACTGCTCCATGTCGCTCAAGCGGACCGGCGGCGGCACCGACAGCGAGTACGCCAGCGTGTACATCCGCGCCGACCTGCACAAGGCCGTCAACCCGGCACCCGAGCAGACGGCCGGCAAGGAGCTCTACCGGGCCCGGGGCTACCAGATCACCGACATCCCGGGGATCGGCGAGGACGCGTTCTTCATCTACAAGGACGACGGCACTTCGGGCTCGTACCACAGCCTGTTCGCCGAGGTGCAGATCCGCGACGGCGGGATGACCTACTACATCAGCTACAACGCCAGTTACACCCAGGGGAAGGGCAACCCGCCGTCCATGACCGAGCTCCGCAACGACCTGCAGACCGACGGCGACAACGCCGTACGGGCCATGCGCAAGTAGCGGTCCGGTCCGACGCCTCCGCGGTCAGTACGAGGGGCGGGAGCCGGCCCGGGCGGCCTTGGCGACGGCCACCACCGCCCGCTCCAGGGCGAAGGCCGGGTCGGCCGAGCCGCCCTTGACCGCCGCGTCGGCCTGGGCGATCGCGGTGAGCGCCGTGGCCACCGCATCACCGGTCCACCCGCGCATCTGCTGACGGACCCGGTCCACCTTCCACGGCGGCATGCCCAACTCGCGGGCCAGATCGGCCGGACGCATGTTCCGCCCGGTCGTCGCCAGCCTGCCGATGCTGCGCACGCCGGAGGCCAGCGCGTAGGTGATGCCGGTCGGCGGCTGGCCGACGGCCAGCGCCCAGCGCAGCCGCTCCAGCGCCTCGGCCGCCCGGCCGGTGACCGCCAGGTCGGCCACCTCGAACCCGGTCGCCTCGGCCCGGCCGCTGTAGTAGCGGGCCACCACCGTCTCGTCGATCGTGCCCTCGACATCCGAGGTCAACTGGCTGCACGCGGCGGCGAGTTCGCGCAGGTCGCTGCCGAGCGCGTCCAGCAGTGCCTGGCAGGCCTCCTGGGTCGCGGAGCGGCCCAGCGTACGGAACTCGCCCTTGACGAAGGCCAGCCGCTCGCCCGCCTTGGCCAGCTTGGCGCAGGCCACCTCGCGCCCGCCCGCCTTGCGCCCGAAGTCCAGCAGGCCCTTGCCCTTGGCCCCGCCGGCGTGCACCAGGACGATGATCACTTCCTCGACCGGGGCCTCGATGTACGCCTTGACCTCCTTCACCGACTCGGCGGAGAGGTCCTGCGCGGCCCGGACCACGATCACCTTGCGCTCGGCGAACAGCGAGGGCGTGGTCAGCTCGGCCAGACTGCCCGGCTGCAGGCCGCCGGGCGGGAGGTCCCGCACGTCGGTGTCCGGGTCCGCCGCCCTGGCCGCGGCCACCACCTGGGCGACCGCACGGTCCAGCAGCAGCTCCTCCTGACCGACCGCGAGGGTCAGCGGGGCGAGCAGGTCGTCGGGTGCACTCTTCCTGGCCATCGCCTACCAGCATCCCACGCGCCGCGGACACTCCCGCCCGGACGGGCGGGGGCGTACGGGCGGGGGCGGGGGCCAGTGGTCCGAGGCCGGGGCTCGGTGAAGGCCGACCGCCCTGCGGGGGCGCGCGGCCCGACCTGGAGAATGGCCCGGTGACCGAGAACCACACCCCCGACCTGCCGGACGTCGAAGACCCGTTCGTCCGCCAGCTGCTCGTCCTGCCCGACCGCGACACCGCCGACGAGGCCGCCGAGGAACTCTCCGCCGCCCATCCCGACCTCGGCGACCTGGAGATCGTCCGCGACGCGCTGGCCGGCGAGGACGACGCCGAGGACGCCCAGTGGCTCGTCGTCCTCGACCCCCCGTCCGACGGCTGGACGCCCACCCTCCTGCACGCCCTCGACACCGTCGCGGCCTCCTACGAGGGCTGGCGCGAGGAGGCCTGACCCGACCGTCGCCCGCCCCCGACGCTCCCCGAGGCGGTCAGTTCGGCAGCACCCAGTCCGGCCGCCAGGTCCCGGGGGCGTCGTGGGCGGGCGTGGTGGCGGCGAGGTGGGCCCGGAGGGTGGCCAGAGCGGGGTGGGGGTTGTCCCGGTGCCACAGCAGCGAGTGCGGGTAGACCGGCGTCGGGTCGGTCACCGGGATGCGGCGCAGACCGTGGCCGGCAGGCCAGACCAGCCGGGTGCGCTCGCTCATGAAGGTGGCCAGGGCCGGGGTGTCGGCGACGGTGTCCAGCAGCGCGTCGGAGCCGAAGTTGGGGCCGGTCGCCTCGATGGTGAGGCCGAACTCGGCGACCAGGTCGTCGTAGTAGGCGGCCCACTCGGTACCGGGCGCGATGCCGGGCATCCAGATCCGGTGGCCGACCAGCTGGGCGACGGTCACCGAACGCGCACCCGCCAGCGCGTGCGCCGGACCGGTGAGCAGCTGCAAGGGCTCGTCGAGCACCCGGACGGACTCGACGTCCTCCGGGAAGGGCCGCCCGGGTGCGGCAACGGCACGGAAGGACGCGTCGATCGCCCCCGAGCGGATCGCGGCGACGGCCGCCGCCACGTCGAACAGCATCACCACGTCCAACTCGATCCCGGGGTGCGCGCGGTGGAAGTCCCGCATCAGACCCGACCCGGCGCCGCGCGAGGCGATGATGTCGACCCGCAGCGGCCGACGGCCCGTCCGCACCGAGGCGACGGCCCGCTCGGCGGCGCGCAGCAGTTCACGCGCGTGGGGCAGGAACGCCTGTCCGTCGATGGTGAGTTCGGCGCCGCGCGGAGTGCGGGTGAACAGGCGCACCCCGAGGTCGCGCTCCAGGGCGGCGATGCGCTTGGAGACGGCCTGCTGGGTGACCGCCAGGTCGACGGCGGCCTTCTGGAACTGGCCGGCCTCGGCGGCGGCGGCGAAGGTGCGTACGGCTTCGAGGTCCACGTCGGCCCACCCTAGGCCGATCCGACGCGCAATGTCAGACACGCCCATGTGAACAACGGATGGTTGTACCCGTGGGGCGGATCGGTTGTTTGACCTGCGGTCGAGCTGCTCGGTTAGCTCTCCCCGGTCAACGTCGGATTGTTCGAACGGGATGCCGAGGGAGTGCGCCGGACATGGTGGACACGGGGGACGCGACAGGTGCGGCAGCCGCGGCAGGGGCAGCGACAGCGGGCAGGTTCGGCAGGAGACGGCTGGGGCCGCGGTTCGGCCGGCTGTGGGCGGCCTACGCGGTCAGCGCGTACGGGTCCGGACTGGGATTCGGTGCCCTGCCGCTGCTGGCCGTCCTGGTGCTGCACGCCGGGCCCGCCCAGGTGTCCGCACTGTCCGCCGTGGGCCCGGCCGTGGGGGCGCTGATCGCGCTGCCGCTCGCCCCCTGGGTGGAGTTCCGGCGCAAACGCCCGGTGATGATCACCATGGACCTGGTCCGGTTCGCGGCCATGGCGACGATCCCGGCCGCCTACGCCCTCGGACTGCTCGGCTTCGCCCAACTACTGGCGGTCTCGGCCGTCGTCGCCGCGGCCAAGATCGCGTTCAACGCGGCCGCCGGCGCCCACCTCAAGGCCCTGGTCCGACCCGAGGACCTCCTGGTGGCCAACTCCCGCTTCGAATCCACGAACTGGAGCTCCATCGCGATCGGACCACCCCTGGGCGGGGCCGCCATCGGCCTGTTCGGGCCGGTCACCACCGTGATCGCCGACGCCCTCAGCTACCTGTTCTCCGCCCTCGGCATCGGCGCCATCCGCGGCCGGGAGGAGACCCCGCCGCCCGCCGGGCGCAAGCCGGGGCGGGCCGGCTCGGTCCTCGACGGCTGGCGGCACATCCTCGGCGACCCCGAGCTGCGGGCGCTCTACCTCAACAACCTGCTCGTCTCCGGGCTGATCATGGCCACCGAACCGCTGCTGGCCGTCCTCATGCTGCGCCAACTCCACTTCCCACCCTGGCAGTACGGCCTCGCCTTCGCCGCCCCCTGCCTCGGCGGACTCATCGGCTCCCGGCTCGCCCAGCGCGTCGTGACCCGCTACGGCCGCCACCGGGTCTTCCGGACCGTCGGCGCCCTGCGTGCCGTGTGGCTGATCGGCCTGGTCCTCGTCCGCCCCGGTGTCGTCGGCCTGGTCACCGTGATGGCCGTCGAACTGGCCATCATCATCAACATGAGCCTCTACACCCCGGTGCTCGCCACCCACCGGCTCGAACGCACGCCCGAGCACCTCCTCGCCCGCACCCTGTCCGCCTGGTCCATCGGCCAGCAGGCCGCCATCGCCGTCTGCACCGCCCTCGGCGGCCTCCTCGCCGACACCACCGGCCCACGCGCCGCCCTCGCCGCCGCGGGCCTCCTCATCCTGGCCACCCCCCTCCTCCTCCCCCGAGGCACCCCCGCCCCGGCCCCTCACGCCCCGGCCCCCACCCGTTCCTGAGGCCGCCGGGGCCCACGCCTACCCAATTCGGGTGAAGGTTTGTCCACCCACCGACGGGGCGGCGGCGGGCCGCCGTAGCCTCGGTGGCGCCCCGTCGCCGCTCGGGTGCGCGATCCGGGCGAAGGTGCGGGATCCGTCGATCCGGAAGGCCACCGACACCATGACACGCTCAGCGGGCGGACACGACGAGACGCCCGGCGGGCCCTCCCGCCGCCACCTGCTCAGGATCGGCGTCGGCATCGCCGTGGGGGCCGGGGCCATCGGCTCCGGCGCTCCCGCCGCTCTCGCCAACGGCCCGTACGACCCGACCGCTCCGACCATCGCGACCAAGATCAAGAACCTCAGCGGCCCGGCCGAGACCGGATCGTTCGGCGCCGCGTGGACCGACCTCGGCATCCCCGTCCGATGCCCGGACGGCACCATGCTCTTCGTCTGCGGCGACACCTTCTCCGGCGACCGGATCTTCACCGGCCAGTGGAACGCGCCCGTCGGACTGCGCTCCAGCAGCGCTGACCTGGACAACCTGCGCATCGACGGCGTCGTCCAGGGCACCTACGGCATCAGCCTCGTCGACGAGCCGCACACCCCGGTCGGCGACACCGCGCACACCACCGCGATCCCCTCCGACGCCTTCGTCGTCGACGGCGTGATGTACATGCACCTGATGCGCGGGGTCATCTACGACACCCACCACACCGACTTCTGGCGCTCCACCGACAACGGGCAGACCTGGGAGTACCTGTGCCAGTGGCCCGGCGACCTGTACGGCGGGCAGTTCCAGCAGAAGACCTACGCGGTGGCCGACGACGGCTACTGCTACGTGCTGTCCACGGTCTTCAACCGTGAGGTGGAGTCGGGGATGCTGCTGCACCGGGTACGGAAGGAGAGCCTCGGCGCCCCGGACGCCTACGAGCCCTGGGGCTACACCGACGGCAACTGGCAGTGGAACGCCCCCGCCCCGACGACCGTCTTCGGCACCCGCAAGTGGGGCGAGCTGTGCTTCCGCGCCATGGACGGCAAGTACGTCCTCACCTGGCTGAACACGGACCCGCTGTCGATCAGGGCGATGGTCTTCGCACTCCCGACCTCGGACCTGACCAGGACGCTGGAACAGGCCATGATCCTCCCCTGCGCCCCGGGCCAGGAGACCGCCAACTTCGTGGCCAGCCCGTACGGCGGCTTCGTCATCCCCGGCTCGACGTTCGGCAACTTCCACATCGTCGTCAGCCAGTGGTACGACGTGACGAACTACCGGATCATGCAGTACCGGATCAACATGCTCTCCTGACCGCCCCTGCCCCTCCCTGGCCCAACTCCCCCGCCGGTAGGCGCATTGCCCCAGTGGCGGGGGGGGGGGGGCGCGGCGGCGGGCGCGGCCCCGCGCCCGCACCCAGCGCCCCGCCCCCCCCCCCCCCCACCGGGGGGCGCCGC